>JAGYLH010000039.1 GCA_018400955.1 Bacteroidales bacterium | reverse complement strand
TAATCCAAAGTACCCGTGTTTTTTCCAAAGGCTCCCAAAGGCTTCGAAAAGCCACTTCTGATTTTTAACATGCCCGTTTCTGCTCCTTGCGCCATGACAATAGCTGACATTAGCAATATGGAAAACAATAGGATGATTCGGTTCAGTCTTGTCATTCTGAATCTGTAGTTTTTTTCAATTATACGTTGTTTTAGAACAAAAGTTCCGAAAAAGCAACATTGATCTTTTCAAATGCTGCTTCAACAGTTTTTCGCGGACAAGCTAAATTCATCCGCATAAAGCCCTCGCCTCCGGGACCAAAATCAACTCCTGCATTAAGCCCTACCCCTGCCTTGTTGATTAAAAACTCCTTTAATTCGTCATCTGTAAGACCAAACTCTGAAAAATCGAGCCAAACCATATAAGTAGCTTCCGGAACCACCATTTTTACCTGAGGCAAATTTTGCTTCAGGAAAACGTTCGCCCATTCCACATTAGCTGCAATATAGTCCAAAACCTCATCAAGCCAGACCTCTCCTCCTTCAAAAGCGGCTTGTGTGGCCACAAATCCAAACAGATTGCCCATATCCACATGCAAGCTTGAAATATAAGTTTTTAACTGCTCCCGAAGTGTTTCGTCCTTAATAATTACAGAAGATGATGCCAAACCTGCGAGATTAAATGTTTTGCTGGCAGCATGCATCGTTATGGTATTCGAGTCCAAATCGGGATCGATTTCCGCAAAAACGTGATGCGTATTTCCGGGCAAAACTAGATCAGCATGTATTTCATCTGATATCACGAGTAAGTTATTCTTAATAGAAATGTCTGCCAAACGACTTAATTCATCCTTTTTCCAAGCTCTGCCAACAGGATTATGCGGATTGCATAAAATCAACATCCTGGCTGTTTGGGCTTGCTGCTCCAGTTGATCAAAATTTATAGAATATTTTCCGCCTTTAAATTGCAATTGGTTATAAACCAAATGTCTGTTGTGTTCTTTAACGGCCGTAAAAAACGGAAAATATACCGGTGGCTGAACAATAATTTCATCGCCTGGATTGGTAAGTGCCAAAACAGCAAAGTTCAAGGCCGGAACAACTCCCGGACTGAACAAAATCCAGTCTTTCTCAACTTTCCAGTTGTGCCTTTTTTGAAGCCAGTTAATTATTGATTCATAATAACTTTCCGACCTGAAAGTGTAGCCATATATTGGATGATTAGCTCGCGCAACAACAGCCTCCCTGATGAAATCGGGCGTTTCCAAATCCATATCTGCTACCCACATGGGAAGCACATCAGGATTTTTAAAGATGAACTGCCGCAGGTCATATTTAACACTAGCTGTGCCAGCACGATCAGTAATTTTATCAAAATTGTATGTCATCATTTATTTTTAAGCCTGCAAATTAACAAAATTGCCGCTGATAAATAGCTTTCTAAATTGAAGTTTAAGTGTAGTATTTCTTCTTTATGCATCTGAAAACGATCAATGATATTAGATTTAAGGACTTATTGCTTTACTTTTGCATCTCAAAAAGCAGAAAAATTTGGTCAGCAAACCGCTTCAATATACGTATTTTATATTGGTTGGTGTTTTTATCCTTCTCCTGATTATCAGCCTTCCCGACCGCATGCCCCATATCGATGATGCCTGGCTGGGAGAGCACAGCTATTGGCTGCTTAAAGACGGGGAAGTCAAAACCAAACTCATGACTGGCATTGCAGGCGGAGATGAAAGATTAATCCTTCATCACAAGCTTTTCACCATTCAAGGTGCTGCAGTTATTGCGCTTTTTGGATTTTCACTTACCGCCCTAAAAAGTATCAGTTTATTATATCTCCTGTTCTTAGTTTTTGGACTTTTCCTAATTCGAAAAAATAAGCTATGGTTTACTTCGTCAGAAAGTTTTTGGATCGCATTGCTGATTTTGCTTGCCAACCCAATAGTTTTCGAGTTTAGCTATGTTTTTCGCCCGGAAATTATGCTCGCTTTTCTTGGTTTTTTAAGCGGCATTCTGATTATAAAGAAAAAAGATCAAAAAATTACTAAACACGAGGCACTTCTAAGTGGATTGATCGCCGGTCTGGCTTTTTCAACACACTTAAATGCAAGTATTTATATAGCTGCTGGATTTCTGTTTTTACTCTTAAAAAAGGAATGGATCAATGCTGTTATTTTTGCCCTTGGGTCTATACTAACAAGTTTGATTTATTTTTATGATTTTCAATCATTTAACGATTTTAATCTTTGGATACATCAACTTACATTTATACCTTCAGGAAATAGTAAATCAGGTATATTTTATACACTTTTCATGAGTGTAGTTGATGAGCAGCGGCGTTTTTTTCATAGCCCAAAAGAAATCTCATTTACATTGCTAGCCTTCTTTTCGATACTATTTTCATGGAAAAATATTAAAAGCCAACAGCGTGATTTACTGTTTTATCTGGTACTGTTAATGCTTGCCATGTCTGTGCTTGCTTTGAATAAAACAAGTAAGTACCTGATAATGATTATGCCATTTTTAATCAGCCTGTTAGGCAATGGAATTTGGACGACTATACAGGTTAAAAACAGGGTTCAGACTCCAATGATCTGGATTCTTCTTGGAATTTACCTAATAACATCATTAATCTATAGCCTTGATTTGAGCCGAAAAAAATACGATCCGGATATCAATAGTAAAATAAGTGAAGTTTATGCAGGAACTACAAGTAATGAAATCAGGGTTTTAGCTCCCATGGAATTTATTTTCAATGAGATAGGTAAGTATGACCGTATTATTAGTCTGATGTCAATTCATGAGAGACAAAAACTTGAACCTGATTTAAAGGGCAAAAATTTCCTGCGAAAAGCGGACGAGGAACACATTCAACTTATGTTAATACCGGAATATTATCAGAAAAAACTTATCTTGGATTCCTTTTCGCTTAATGATACAGTTGCCGGTTTCAGATTGGTCGAAAATAATCAATACCTAATGGTATGGTCAAAAATCCAGGCTGGAGCCACCGACAATCCTCCAATTTTACATTACTCAAAAGGATTTTTTAATTACTCCGCAGCGTTTAATTAGGGATTTATTCCTTAAGGAAATATATTCTTATGGCCTTCTTAAAGGGCGATCCTGTTGTTGCTGGGAATCTCTTACGCGTTCCAAAACCTTCGACCTAAACGTTTCTTCAGCTTTGTAATAACGAACAACCTTGATAGGTGGTAGAAACTCACGTATTGCTGTTATGAATTCAAGACGCGCATCAAGGGCCTGTTGCGCCTGTTCTATCCGATGATCAATGAGTATATTGAGTTCCGCATCTGTCATTTCTTCCGGTAATTTAGCTGCCTTATCCAGCGATACCCTTCTGGCTTTTTTCTGCGCTTGCAATCGCTTCTGATACTGCTCGTAAACAGGCCAAAATGCTTGCGCTTCCTTGGGTGTCAAATCGAGTTCCTTGGTAAAAAAACCAACTTTAACCGCTTCTATTCTCTTCATCGCCTCTTCTCTTCGTTCTAAATTCTGGGCAATCAATGATTGAAACAGAAAAAAAGTACTTAGTAACAATAAATATTTATTCATCTCATTAAGTTTTAAAATTCAAATTCTTCAGCTTCTAGTAAATAGAGCAGCAGATATTCATAGGGTATTTCATCCAATAATAAGGTATCTGCATTTAGGCCATGTTCAAAGTCAATTACAGTATCCCGCATTATTTCCTGTGGCAAGGTATCAGTAGTGATAATGTATGCCTCAAGTTGATGCTTTTGGTTGTTTGTATTATTTGCTAGGTGCCAAACGAAATACAATCCGAGAAGAAAAACCAATGAAGCAGCAGCACCAAAAAACCTCATACGCCATTGCAAATTGCTTCGATTTTGGGCTTCGACCCGTTTTAGCATGTTAGATTTTAGAGTTTCAAAATAGCCATCCGGAATGTCAATGAAATCCTTAATCGCATGTGTTTTCTCTGTCTTTAAACGTTTCAAAAAGTCGTCATTCATAATGATTGATGTATTGCTCAATTTTCTTAACTGCCTGATGATAAGTTGCCTTAACTGTTCCTTCGGCCAAATCGGTAATTAACGATATCTCTCTGTGCGTCATTTCGTTATAATACCTCAAACCAAAAATCAATCGCTGTTTTTCAGTTAATTGTTCCATGGCCTTCTCTAAAAGCTTAGCAGGATCATTTTCAGTTTTAAAATAAGCGCCATCCGAAAATTCACCACTTTTGATAATATAAAATCTTCGCTTCAATTTCTGCTTTCTGATATGCATCAGCGCTTCATTGATGGCAATCCGAAAAAGCCATGTTTTGATGGAAGCATTCTCTTTAAACTGATCCAGCTTTTGCCAGGCTTTCATAAGCGCATTTTGAAGCACATCATCAGCATCTTCATGATTCAGTACCATGCTCCTGATTTGTGCATACATAGCCTTGCTATAGTTTTCGATGAGGGCCTCAAAATGCTGCTTTTTATCTTTCATTAAGCTCAAAGAACTTGATTAGTCGAGTATATTTATCTCAACACAATAGTGATTGTTCTGTTGCCTATGGATAACTCGGCCAGATTGTCGCATTCGCCATCTCCATAATCAAGAATCCTTTGAGGGCCATTTGCTGGATTAACTTCAACCCTGCCACTTACCAGAAAACGGCAACTCAATTCGCGCCTTAAAGGTTCAATAATTACTCTGTTCACTTGCGCACCTAAACTACTAATAAACGTTCCTGAGCCTTCGATCAGATAAACATCATCACGCCAAAACGGTGTATTATAACCCTGTACCCATGTCCGTTTTCTATTTGATTGCCAACTTAAAACAGTGCCATCAGTAAGGTTTAACTGCCCGTCAACCTGAATTTGATACCAAATATGGTTCTCATCATTGAGTCCCATATTTTCCACAGTGCGCAAACCCATAACATGATTATCATTCACATGGTAGCTGTCAAAACTTGTTGTGATAACAGTTCCAGCCTGTCGATATCGTCCATTGAAAGTGATCAATATTTTCCCTCTCCGGTATCTTCCATCGCGGCACAAACAGTTTTCTTCACCAAAGTCGATTGTCAGTAGCCTTGGCATCACCGTAGTATCGAGTGTAACAGTAACACAATCTCCAAAACGAATGAAATCATTTTCAGTTGACTTAAGACTCTCACCTATTAGTTTGTAAGCCTGATCAGCCATATCCTGAAGCTCATCGTAGGTTTGTTCAACAAAACTCTCATTCAAGGAAGCTGTTTCTTCCGAGCTAATATTTTCCTGTGTTTCCTTTTTGCAGGAAAATAAAACAGTCGCAATCAACGCAATCAACATGAGGATTTTCAATGTTTTCATTATTTTTTGCTTTTAAAGTTAATCTGCAAATTAGATGCATATCTTATCAAAAGGTTTAGGCAAAAAGAAAATTAAAAGATAACTTCTGTAAAAGTAATCAATCACAATGCCTAAAACTGCCAAAAATGTCGTTTTTTTGCAAATGCAATAAAAGCCTTGATCATGAACAACCTCAGTAATATTTCCTCGCTACGTTTAGGCATCACTGCTGGCGGACAATTAGCCAAAATGCTGGTTTTAGCAGCAAGTAATTGGGACATTAAAACCTATGTAATGGACGCTGATCCTGACTGTCCGGCCGCTCATAATTGCACAAAGTTCTTTAAAGGCAGTCACACCAATTATGATGATGTTTACCGTTTTGGCCAAGAGGTAGATATGATCACCTATGAAATAGAAAGTATTAATGTTGAAGCCCTCAAGAAGCTTAAAGCAGAAGGAAAAATCATCCTCCCCGATCCGGAAGTTTTGGAAACAATTCAGGATAAAGGCTTGCAAAAAGATTTTTTTGCTGAACATAAGATTCCAACTGCCGATTACAAAAATTATTCAGGTAAACAGGAAATAATCAGTGCTATTGAGTCGGACCAGCTTTCATTTCCCTTTGTGCAAAAAATCCGAAAGGGTGGTTATGATGGCCGTGGCGTGTTGGTTGTTAATGATTCCCAAGACCTGAGCAAAATCATGGATGCACCTTCTGTCGTTGAAAAAAAGGTTGCCATCAAAAATGAGATTTCGGTTATTGCTGCCAGAAATTTTCAAGGAGAGGTGAGTCATTTTCCGGTTGTAGAAATGGAATTTAACCCGGAAGCCAACCTGGTCGAAAAACTTATTTGTCCGGCTGCAGTTTCTGAAAAGATTTCTAAAAAAGCAGGAGAATTAGCTGATAAGTTAATCAGTGCCTGGGATATGGTTGGGCTATTGGCGGTAGAAATGTTTATTGATGAAAATGAGGTAGTGTGGGTAAATGAGGTAGCCCCACGACCACACAACAGCGGACATCACACCATCGAAAGCGTTGTTACTTCACAATTTGAGCAATTGCTCAGAGCCATTCTTGATCTTCCATTAGGCAGCATGGAATTAAAAATGCCTGCTATCATGCTCAATTTACTTGGAGCTCCCGGCCATGAAGGAGTTGCCAGGTATGAGGGTTTAAGAGAAGCCATGCAAATTGAAGGTGTAAAAGTGCATCTTTATGGAAAAAAAGTCACCAAGCCCTTCCGAAAAATGGGACATATTACAGTACTCGCAAAAACACGAGAGGAAGCCATCGAAAAAGCCAATCAGGTGAAAAATCTTATTACAATCGTAGCCTGAAATAAACACTAAACAGATGAAAAATCAACTTATCAGCATTATTATGGGATCCGATTCCGATCTTCCGGTTATGCAGGAAGCAGCTAAAATGCTGGATCAATTTGAAATCCCTTACGAAATAACGATTGTTTCTGCACACCGCACACCAAAACGAATGTTCGATTTTGCAGAAAATGCGCACAAAAGAGGTATCAAAGTAATTATTGCCGGTGCCGGAGGAGCAGCTCACCTTCCTGGAATGGTGGCGGCAATTACCCCATTGCCAGTAATCGGAGTACCTGTAAAATCATCCAATTCCATTGATGGTTGGGATTCTGTTTTGTCTATTTTACAGATGCCTGGTGGCGTTCCTGTTGCTACTGTGGCGCTCAACGGAGCAAAAAATGCCGGCATACTGGCAGCACAAATTATTGGCGCCGAAGACAATGCTGTTCAGCAAAAAATATTGGACTACAAAAGAGAGCTCAATGATGCTGTAATGGAAAAAGTTAGAACTATAGAAAAACAATAAATCAACTTTCCTTTCCCCAAAAAGAATATTTGCAATTGCTTAGAACCATGATAAATTATTCGGCTAATACAAAAGTCGAGTATTTTCATGTATCATTTAACTTGCTATAATCAAAACAGGTGACTTCATAATGAAGTCACCTGTTTTGGTTTTATTACTCAAAAAGTTTGATTACTGAATAATCAATTTCTGAGTCAGTTTACCTGTTTCAGTTTCATTTACAACAACATATATTCCTGACTCCAAATCACTAAGGTTAATTTTATTTGTACCCGCAACCAGCAATAAATCTCTGACTTTTCGCCCATTAAGATCATAAATACTGATTTTACTATTCTGCAGTGTATTAATAATCAATTGATCTGTTGTTAAAGGATTGGGATACAACTGGAATTCTGCAGCAATTTGGGTTTCGAGACTACTTACAACTGTTACCTCAAAAGCAGCAGGTAATGAAAGGTCATCTACTACAACATGGTATTCACCTACAGTGGCATCAAATGGAATATTAATAACTGCCTGAAGTTCAATATCGGAACTTGCCGAAACTAATGTTGCACCATAAACTTCGTCCTGATTATTAATATTAACAATTGAAACTTCGGGAGATCCCTCTGTCCAGTTTGTATTTGAACCAATGATAGTTAACTCAGGGCTACTGCCTTTTTCTGCTTCGCTTGGATCAACAGAAACTAAAACTGCAGGCAGAGCAAGGTTTGAAAAAAGATTTGTTGTGTATATCTGATCTCCAGAGGTAGTTCCGTTTCCATTGGCAGCATTTACAGCAGCATAAAATCTAACTTCTACTTCATCCTCTGGTGCAGTCCAGCTAAAGGACCATGAAGTATTATTTCCGCCACTATTTCCACCTGTGGTGTGTGTTACGGCATTACCCCCACTGATGAGCTTGGTTCGTGAGGCATCTGTAATTGAAAATCCGCCAAGTTTACTACCAACAGGGTTTTCGGCAGTTAACTCGAAGCCAAATCTGCCAGCCCCACTATGGGCAGCATTCAGCGTAATCTCGTAAGTTTCACCCGGAGCAAAACCGTTTTCCGGAATGTTTGTAGTGATCCAGCCACTTTGAGTAGCTGCAGTTCCTGTGTGGCATGCTGTACAAGTTGCGCCTCCATCGCCGGGGCTTCCTGATCTGCCACCAGGGCTTCCTGAGCTATTAGCATAGAGCAGAGCTGCAAATGGTATTAACAATAAATAAGACAGTTTGTAAAAAGTTTTCATAACAATATTTTTGGGTTTTTAATTTAAGCACTAAAGTACCTAAACACTTAATACTACTTAAATGTTTGAACAACAATTAACATTTAATTATGAAAATAAGTAACCAACAAATGTCCAATCCCGCAACTTTTCTACATCTTCTCAGGCATTTTTATACCTAATAATTGTGCAGCATAACTCAGCATGCTGGCAGTTAATTCGCTAAGCTGCAGACGAAATAGCCTTCTTGATACATCAGCCTCCTTTAAAATAGGATTATCCTGATAAAACTGGTTATACTCTTTAGCCAATTCATAAATGTAGTTAGCGATAAGTGCCGGACTTCTGCTCATGGCAGCCTGAAGCAATACATCACTCCAATTATGCAGTAACACCAAAACTGACTTCTCTTTTGGCATGAGATTAATTGATTGCAAATCAGAAGTTTTCCACGTTAGTTGACTAGCTTCAGCCTTTCGCAAAATAGATTTAATTCTGGCATGTGTATACTGCACAAAAGGACCTGTATTACCATTAAAATCAATTGATTCGGTTGGGTTGAATTGCATGGTTTTTTTCGGATCGACGCGCAACATATAATACTTTAATGCGGCCATTCCTATGTTATCAAAAAGTTGATTTGCATCTGAAGCTGGAAGTTCACGTCCTTTTCCAAGTTCTTCCGACATCTTACGCGCCGTTTCGACCATTTCATCCATCAACTCATCTGCATCTACAACTGTTCCTTCGCGCGATTTCATTTTGCCTTCGGGCAATTCGACCATCCCATATGAAAGATGTTCAATTCCATCTGCCCATGATTTTCCCAGGCGACGCAGAATTTTTTGCAACACATCAAAATGATAATTTTGCTCATTTCCAACCACATAGATTAATCTATCTGCCTTATAATCATCATATCGCAATTGAGCCGTTCCGATATCCTGAGTCATATAAACCGATGTGCCATCAGCTCTTAATAACAGCTTTTCATCGAGACCCTCATCAGTTAAATCGCACCAAATTGACCCATCGTCCTTCTTGAAAAACACACCTTTTTCGAGTCCTTCTAAAACCAGTTGCTTCCCTAATAAATATGTTTGTGATTCATAATAGATCTGATCAAAATCGATGCCCAAACGTTTATAAGTCACATCAAACCCCTCATAAACCCATCCGTTCATTTTTTCCCAAAGTGTTCTCACTTGTGAATCACCTTCCTCCCATTCGCGCAACATTTGTTGTGCTTCCTTAATTAAAGGAGCTGATTTTGCTGCTTCATCCTGTTTGCTGCCCTGCTCCACCAGCAATTTTTGTTCAGCTTTGTAGGCTTTATCAAACTGAACATACATTTCTCCTACCAACTTATCACCTTTGACCCCTGCTATTTCTGGTGTTTTTCCTTCGGCAAATTTTTGCCAGGCAAGCATTGATTTGCAAATATGTATTCCACGATCGTTAACAAGATTCACCTTAAAAACCTTACCTCCGTTGGCTCTAAGAATTTCAGCAACACTCCATCCCAGCAAATTATTACGAATATGTCCCAAATGCAAGGGTTTATTAGTGTTTGGCGAAGAATACTCAATTACTGTAGTTTCATTTTCATTCAGTATTTGCTGATTGAAAACTTGCTTGTTTAAATTTCCCTTCATCCAGTTGAGCCAATAATCGTCATGAATAACTAAATTCAAAAATCCTTTGATAACATTATAAGATTGTATCATTGGACTTTCGGCGATTAATGCCTCACCAATTTCTCTGGCCAAAACTTCGGGATTCTTCTTGATGAGTTTCAGAAAAGGGAATACTACTAAAGTCAAATCACCTTCAAATTCGGGTCGGGTTTGCTGAAAACTGATAGCTTCCGGCTTGATTTCCTGTTGATATCCTTTATAAAAAATATTCAGAAGTGCTTCTTTTAAAATCTCTTCGACCATAATTCTATTTTTAAGCTGCAAAATTAGCGATTTTGGAACTGGTGACTACAACAGTTATTATTAAACCAAATTTCACAATTATGTTATTTATTTAACAATCTATAATCTTGATTTACTGCAATTTAAAAAATTGATATATTAATTTTTTATTCAAAGTGTTCGTTTTTAAGACAATTCCACTTAAATTTGTGCCTTACTTCACAGAAATTATAACCATAAAAACGCTCTTATGAAAAAAAATGTGATCATTATCGGTGCGGCTGGTAGAGATTTTCACAATTTCAACACCTATTACCGTGGAAATGAATTGTATAATGTAGTTGCTTTTACTGCAGCTCAGATTCCTGACATCGACGGCAGGAAATATCCGTCAGAACTTGCAGGTGATTTATATCCTGAAGGAATTCCCATTTATGCAGAGGAAGATCTTCCAAAACTGATTAAAGACTTGAAAGTTGACGACTGTGTATTTTCATACAGCGACGTACCTTACAATCGTGTAATGGGAGTAAGCGCAATTGTTAATTCGGCAGGCGCAAACTTTATACTTCTCGGCCCTGCTGATACAATGGTAGAAAGTACAAAACCAGTTATTGCAGTTGGTGCTGTAAGAACAGGATGCGGAAAAAGCCAGACATCGCGCAAAGTGATTGAATATTTGATGGAAAAAGGCTTAAAAGTTGTTGCAGTTCGTCACCCAATGCCATATGGTGATTTGGTAGCTCAAAAAGTTCAGCGTTTTGCTACTGTAGAAGATTTAGCCAAGCATAAATGCACCATTGAAGAAATGGAAGAATATGAACCACATGTAGTTCGTGGTAATGTTATTTATGCAGGCGTTGATTATGAAGCTATTCTTCGCGCTGCCGAAAATGATCCCGATGGTTGCGATGTAATCCTCTGGGATGGTGGCAATAACGACTTCCCATTCTACAAACCAGATTTGAATATTACCGTTGTTGACCCACATCGCCCAGGCCACGAATTAAGCTATTATCCGGGCGAAGTTACCCTGCGCATGGCTGATGTTGTTGTAATCAACAAAATGGATAGCGCTGCTCCTGAAGCAATACAAACAGTGCGCGAAAATATCGCTAAAGTAAATCCCAAAGCCATTGTAATTGATGGAGCTTCTCCAATAAAGGTAGACGACTTCAATATTATTAAAGGCAAAAAAGTGTTGGTAGTGGAAGATGGCCCAACCCTTACTCATGGTGAAATGAAAATTGGTGCCGGAACTGTTGCTGCACAAAAATTTGGCGCTGCTGAATTGGTTGACCCACGTCCGTTCCTCGTTGGTAAACTTGCCGAAACTTTCCAAATATATCCCAATATCGGAACTTTGCTTCCTGCGATGGGTTATGGCGAGCAACAACTTAAAGACCTTGAAGCTACGATTAACAACACTGAATGTGATTCAGTTGTTATTGGAACTCCAATCGACTTGAACCGTATTGTTAAAATCAACAAACCTAACACACGTGTGTATTACGATCTGCAAGAAATCGGGTTCCCGAATCTTGATGGCGTACTTACTGAGTTTGTTGAAAAACAAAAGTTATAAGCAGTTTAGTTCTTCAATGAATTGTCTTAAAAGCCGCTTAAAATGCGGCTTTTTTGTGTTTTAACAATGCGATATTAACACTGTTGTAAAAGAAATCCTAAAACTTGTGTCACCATAAAAGATAAAATGGTTTATGTTTGCGCTCCGAACGCAAAATAAAATTAATCGTATGCATTCGGTTCTCCTTCCCTTGATTATTGCTACTGACAGCCAGGAACTGTCAAAAAGAATATTATTTAAGACGGCATTAGCCGTCTTTTTTTTATCCATTCAATCCATTATTTAATGAAAGATCGCGCTTACCCTCCTGCAAAATTAGTGCTGCCCGATGGCACTCAAATCCATGGAAAATCATTCGGCTATCCTTCATCCACCAGCGGAGAATTAGTCTTTAACACTGCCATGACTGGTTATCCGGAGAGCCTTACCGACCCTTCCTACAAAGGTCAAATCCTCGTACTCACCTACCCTTCTATTGGTAATTATGGCGTTCCTGCTGATATTAAAGCTGATAAACTCCTTCGATATTTTGAGTCTGAGCATATTCATATCTCTGGTCTGATAATAGCCGATTACTCAGAGGATTATAACCATTGGAATGCTGTTAAAAGTTTGGGAGAATGGCTTAGAGAAGAAAAAATACCGGCATTATTTGGAATCGATACGCGATCGCTAACCAAATTAATACGCGAAAAAGGCACTACGCCAGCTAAAATCGTTCATAGTTCAATCGATGATATTTCCTTTGAAGATCCCAATGATCGCAACCTTGTGGATGAAGTTAGCACCAAAGAAGTAGTTGAATATGGTAATGGAAATATAAAAATAGCATTGGTAGATTGTGGTGTCAAAAACAACATTATCAGATCATTACTTCAATTTGACACAAAAATTATCAGGGTGCCATGGGATTATGACTTCCGCAAGCTCGACTTTGATGGCCTTTTTATCTCAAACGGCCCGGGAAACCCTGAAAAGTGTGAAACTACAATTGAACATTTGAGGTCGGCCCTCGAAAATGAAAAACCAATTTTCGGAATTTGCCTGGGACATCAACTGCTTTCATTGGCCGCAGGAGCAAAAACCTACAAACTTAAATTCGGACACAGGTCGCATAATCAACCTGTTTTGCTTGATGGTACTCAAAAGGCCTATCTCACCTCTCAAAATCACGGGTATGCAGTAAGTGAAGCGTCTATTCCACAAAAATGGGAAAGCTGGTTTACTAACCTTAATGATCATACAAACGAAGGAATCCGGCATCAAACCAAACCCTTCTTTAGCACGCAGTTTCACCCCGAAGCATCAAGTGGTCCAACGGATACATCCTTCCTTTTCAACACATTTATTCAAACTATCGAGCAATGCAAAAAGTAATAGAAAAAGTCCTTGTTCTGGGCTCCGGAGCACTTAAAATCGGCGAAGCCGGCGAATTTGATTACAGTGGTTCTCAAGCTTTGAAAGCATTAAAAGAAGAAGGTATTAAAACCGTTCTGATCAACCCCAACATCGCTACAGTGCAAACATCAGAAGGGATCGCTGACCGGATTTATTTTTTACCCGTGACGCCATTTTTTGTTGAACAGGTTATAAAAAAAGAAAAACCTGATGGAATCTTATTGTCATTCGGAGGCCAAACAGCACTCAACTGTGGTTTAGATTTATTCAATAAAGGAGTGTTGGATCGATATGAGGTGAAAGTGTTGGGAACACCCGTTAAGGCAATTCAGGAAACCGAAGACCGGCAGCTTTTTTCTGAAATGCTCGATGAAATCGGAATTAAGACGGCCCGCTCGCTTTCTGCAACATCACCCGAAGAAACCATCCGGGCGGCTGAATCAATCGGGTATCCTATCATCATCAGGGCAGCTTATACTTTGGGCGGACAAGGAAGTGGATTTTGCCACAATCGTGAAGAACTGACTCAAAAAATTCATCAGGCATTTTCATACAGCCCTCAGGTATTGGTTGAGGAATCCTTAAGAGGCTGGAAAGAAATTGAGTACGAAGTGGTTCGAGATCAGTACGATAACTGTATTACGGTATGTAATATGGAAAACTTCGATCCTCTTGGAATTCACACCGGTGAGAGTATCGTTGTTGCTCCTTCTCAAACCCTCACAAACAGGGAATATCACAAACTAAGGCAAATTTCGATCGACATCGTAAAAAGAGTCGGAATAATTGGTGAATGCAATGTTCAATATGCACTTGACCCGCAATCAGAGGATTACCGTGTGATTGAGGTAAATGCGCGGCTTTCGCGCTCAAGCGCACTAGCAAGCAAAGCTACAGGTTATCCACTGGCTTTTGTTGCAGCAAAACTAGCCTTGGGATATGGTCTGCATGAACTCAAAAATGATATTACTAAAACCACTTCTGCCTTTTTTGAACCGGCATTGGATTATTTGGTCGTCAAAATTCCTCGTTGGGACTTGAGTAAATTTCAAGGTGTGAACAGGGAAATTGGATCCAGCATGAAAAGTGTGGGAGAGGTTATGGCGATAGGGCGTTCCTTTGAGGAATGTATTCAAAAAGGATTGAGGATGATTGGCATAGGCATGCATGGCTTTGTTGCCAATCATGAATTGCCCGAAAACGATCTCGAAGACGAACTCAATAATCCGAAAGACACACGCATTTTCTGGATTGCTAAAGCATTTGACCAGGGCTGGACAGTTGATCAAATTTATAATGCCACAAAAATTGACCCCTGGTTTCTGGCAAAACTCAAAAACATTCATCTACTAAAACAGGAACTGATTAATTTTCAGAGAATTGAAGATTTAAATAATGCGTTTCTGCTTGACCTTAAAAAAGCTGGATTTTCTGATTTCCAGCTCGCCAGACTACTCTACAATGAAGATGACCATGAAGCCATCGAGACAAGAATCCGAGAAATCAGGACCTATCGTCAAGCGCAGCAAATCCTTCCATATGCAAAACAGATCGACACCCTGGCTGCCGAACATCCGGCACAAACCAACTACCTCTATTTTACTTATCATGGCAGCAGTCACGACATCGATTTTGAAAAAGACAGGCGATCTGTAATTGTTTTGGGTTCCGGTGCCTACCGGATTGGAAGCAGCGTTGAATTTGACTGGTCGGCCGTAAATGCCATTAAAACTGTCGAGCAATCAGGCTACCGATCAGTGATGGTAAATTTTAATCCTGAAACCGTTAGCACTGATTACGATAGCTGCGATCGCCTATATTTTGATGAGCTAAGCCTCGAACGTGTGCTTGATATCATTGCACTTGAAAATCCGAAAGGCGTTATTGTGAGCACTGGAGGTCAAATACCCAACACACTGGCTATGAGACTTCAGGCCTACAATGTTAAGATTTTGGGTACATCAGCAGATTCGATCGACATGGCCGAAAACAGGCATAAATTCTCGGCCCTACTTGATAGTTTGGGTATTGACCAACCAGCTTGGAAAGAGTTGAGCAGTATTGATGACATTGAAAAATTTACCATGCAAGTGGGATTTCCTGTGCTGGTAAGACCATCCTACGTGCTTTCGGGAGCAGCCATGAATATTGTTTCGAATCACAAAGAACTCCGACATTTTCTTGAATTGGCAACACAGGTTTCCAAACAATATCCGGTAGTGGTATCAAAATATTTGACCGATACCAAAGAGATAGAATTTGATGCTGTGGCCGACAAGGGTGAAATAATTGTGTACGCGATTTCCGAGCACATCGAATTTGCCGGCGTTCATTCCGGAGATGCTACCATTATGTTTCCTCCCCAGAAAGTCTATGTGGAAACTATCCGCAGGATTAAGCGAATAAGCAGGCAAATCGCGCTGGCATTAAACATCAGCGGCCCGTTTAACATTCAGTTTTTGGCACGCGACAATGATATTAAGGTAATAGAATGTAACCTAAGAGCCTCCAGAAGCTTACCTTTTGTTTCAAAAATTCTGAAAACCAACTTTATCGAATTGGCAACCAGGATTATGTTGGGCGAAAAAGTAGAAAAACCTTTTAAATCATTGTTTGAACTGGAATACATTGGCGTGAAAGCCCCGCAATTTTCCTTTTCGCGATTAAGCAAAGCCGATCCCATTTTAGGTGTTGACATGGCTTCAACAGGCGAAGTTGGTTGCATTGGCGATGATTATTACGAGGCCATTCTAAAATCGATGCTGGCTGTTGGCTTTAAAATTCCGAAAAAGGGAGTGCTAATTTCATCTGGCACAATGCGCGACAAAATAGAATTATTAAAAAGCGCTCAATGGCTTGCCGATCATAAGTTCGAAATTTATGCAACAAAAGGCAGTCATTCATTTCTGAGCGAAAACGGAATAGCCTCTAAGCAGGTTAACTGGCCTGATGTAGATGAATACCCAAATGCACTGGATTTGATTAGAGAAAAGAAGATTGACCTTGTAATTAATATCCCAAAAAATCTAAGCTCAGAAGAATTGTCGAATGATTACACTATTCGCCGTGCAGCGGTGGATTTCAATATCCCTTTAATCTCAAATGCGCGATTAGCTAGCGCATTTATCTATAGTATAGGAAGATACAATATTGATGATTTGAAAATAAAAGCCTGGGATGAATATTAAAATTTAGTAGTTATTAACAAGAAAGCAACACATTGTGAATAAAAAATACATCAATCTTCAACTAAATAGTGTAGTTTTGTGTCCCGATAACCTTAAACTTATGATAAAGTTACTCGGACATTATAAAACCCTGAAAGCTCAGCATTTACTTCTTACATATAAAGATACTTTGACGGCATTAGCCGTCTTTTTTTTGTCCTTTTCTAAAATACTTTTCCTTCAATAATCCCCTAAATCCAAAAATGATCAATGAAAAACCGCAGTCTCGTTTCCATCAATGATTACTCTAAAGAGGAGATCATGCAAATTCTGGAAATAGCAGCAGAATTTGAAAAAGAACCACACCAAAATCTACTGAATGGCAGGGTGATAGCATCCCTGTTTTTCGAACCTTCTACGCGCACACGCCTGAGTTTCGAAAGCGCCATTCAAAAGATGGGTGGAAATGTAGTTGGCTTCAGCAGTGCTGCCACTTCCAGTGTACAAAAAGGCGAATCGCTCAAAGACACCATTTTAACAGTTTGTAACTATTCTGACCTGATTGTGATGCGACATCCTGTTGATGGATCAGCACGCTATGCCAGTGAAGTTGCAACTGTGCCAATCATCAATGCCGGCGATGGAGCAAATCAGCATCCAACCCAGTGTTTGCTCGACCTCTACTCTATCAAAAAGACCCAGGGCACACTCGAAAATCTTGAAGTGACCTTCGTCGGCGATCTAAAATATGGCCGAACAGTTCATAGTCTTGTAATTGCACTTTGCCAGTTTAATACCAAATTTCATCTTGTGTCCCCGGTTGAATTGAAGCTTCCAAGTGCTGTAAAAAGGCACATCAAAGAAGCCAATCTACAATATGAACAATACACTGATTTCAGCGAGGTGATTCCAAAATCAGATATTATATATATGACACGTATTCAACGTGAACGCTTTCCGGATCCTTTGGAATACGAAAAAGTGAAAAACGCTTACATACTTGATAACAGCATGTTAGATAATTCCAGAGAAAATTGTCGCATCCTACATCCACTGCCACGCGTAAACGAGATCAGCATCGACGTGGATAGTAATCCCAAAGCCTATTACTTTGAACAGGCATTAAACGGCGTGTTTGTCAGACAAGCTTTAATAGCTGCCATTTTAGGACTTAAGTAGAACCGTAAATAATTGAATATCATGAATAACAAGCGTAAAGAATTAATTGTGTCGGCCATTAGCAATGGAACGGTAATCGATCATATTCCTGCTAATAAATTGTTTCAGGTCATTCGTATTCTTGATCTCGAAAAATCAGATAAAGAGGTCTATTTCGGCACAAACCTGGAAAGTAAAAAATATGGCCGAAAGGGCATCATTAAAATTAGTGAGAAATATTTTGAAGCTAATGAAACCGACAAAATTGCATTAGTTGCCCCAACTGCAACCTTAATTGAAATCAGGGATTTTGAAGTAGTCAAAAAATCAACCGTCAATATCCCCGAACATGTTGAAAAAATCGCCAAGTGCTTCAATCCTAATTGTGTAACTAATAAAGAACAGGTTCCAACAAAATTTAAAGTCATCAAAGTTGATGGCGAAATTAAACTGGCATGCCATTATTGCGAAAAAAACACCTCGCAAAATAATATGGTCTTCCATTAATTGCCTGCAAATAGCACTTCACAAGGCTTTGAAATTTATCTTTCATAGCCTTTTTTTTATGAATCAATTTAGCTTATTAAACTTTCCTTTGGCTGTATTGTTATAAATTTGCGCAAAGCTAGATCAACTCATGTCAGGGTATATTCAGGAATTAATTAAAGAAGGCGAGCATCAGCAACAGGACTTTAAGTTCGAGATTTCTGACAGCAAAAAAATTGCGCGATCACTTGTAGCTTTTGCAAATACTGATGGCGGGCGTTTATTGGTTGGCGTTAAAGATAATGGTGCCCTTGCCGGAGTGCGATCAGATGAAGAAATTCACATGGTTGAAGCAGCCGCTCAGCTTTATTGTCAGCCGGAAGTTTTGTTTACAACAAAAGAATGGAACATCAATGGCAAATTGATTTTAGAAGTAATCGTGCCAAGAAATCGCAAGGAAAAGCACAAAGCACCTGATAAGAACAATAGTTACAAGATTTATGTTCGCGTTGGTGATCAAAACTTGCTGGCAACGCCAATTATGTTAAAAGTTTGGAAGAAAGAAAAGCAAAAGCTTCCGGTTAAAATCTCCATTACTGAAACAGAAATGCAGTTACTGCGTTATCTAAACCTACATCAAACCATAAATCTGGAAGAATTTCTGCAACTTAGCAGCATTAAAAAGCGTCGTGCCGAAGCTATTCTGGTAGATTTTATTTTGTTGGGAATAATTTCGATCGAACTCACAGAAAAAGAAGCAAGATTTTACCTTACCGAAACAGATTTCATGGAACGAATCTCCTCATTTTCAGAACAGTTACCCAAATCAGATTATCCAATAAGTAATTATTATTTAAGAAGTTAACTATGCATCAAACTAATTCTTCCATATTATTCATTTTACTTCTGTTGATCCTCTCCGGAATGAACATATCTGCTATTTCACAATCGGTTATGCCAAATAATCAGTTTGAAGGAGCGTCAATCGCCAGCAAAGACAATGATTCTCCTAAGGCTCCTTTTCACATTACAATGAATATGGAAGCAGGTTTTCAATCCAGTCCATTTTTT
Organism: Bacteroidales bacterium; assembly: GCA_018400955.1. Classification (GTDB taxonomy): domain Bacteria; phylum Bacteroidota; class Bacteroidia; order Bacteroidales; family F082; genus CALAZZ01. The sequence continues at coordinate 13,728 of JAGYLH010000039.1, read as the reverse complement.
AAAGAAGGTACTTATTTTCAGCGATTAAACCCTGAAATTAGCTATATACTTTCTAAAGATTTTACTGCTTTTGCTGGAGTTCAGCAAACCTGGATTCAAAACCTCAATCAATTTCAGTTGAATCACGATGGAAAAATAGCTATCACGCAAACCAACGCCACTCATATGTTATTTTATGCTGGAGGAAGTTATCAACTCAATCCAAAAGTTCGGCTAATTGGATTAGCTTGGAAACAAACTGATCAGCAATCGATTATTCAAAGGAAAACAGCAGTTCCTAATTTCAATGCCCAGGGGTTTCAAATCTATATGAATTATCAAATATCTGATAATGTTCAGATTAACGCTTCATTTAACTACAGCCAGGGAAATCCTGGTAATTATCGTTACAACGAATTTCAAAACCCATTTTCGCCAATTGGCGTATCACCATATTATAGAGGTGCTGGTTTTGGAAATAGTCCATTTGAATTTTAAATCTTATCAAGATGTACCTATTAATTTCTCCTGCTAAAACACTGGATTTTAAGGCTATTGAAACAGTTATTCCTTCGAGCCTGCCTGTTTTCAAGGCTGAAGCTGATAAAATTGCTGCCATTATGAAGAAAAAGCAGCCGAACGACTTATCAAAAATGATGAAGATAAGTGATGATTTGGCGAGGCTCAATTATGAGCGCTATCAACAATGGAGCAATCTTACTGACAATCAATTAAAAGAAGCTGCTTTTGCCTTCAAGGGAGATGTTTATCAAGGACTCGAGATAGAAAAACTTTCAAAAGACAAGCTCCAATTTGCTCAGAATCATCTTAGAATACTTTCCGGATTATATGGCTTGCTGCGGCCCCTTGACAAAATTGCCCCATATCGCCTCGAAATGGGCACCGATTTGTCGGTAGGTAAAGCCTCAAACCTATATGAGCATTGGAAATCGAGAATTACCAGGCAAATCAGCGAAGAAATGAAATCACTGAATACCGATACACTAGTGAATCTCGCATCCAATGAATACTTTAAAAGTGTAGATACAAAAAAACTAGAAGTTGACATCATTTCGCCTGTTTTCAAAGATTTTAAAAATGGTGAGTATAAGATAATCAGTTTCTTCGCCAAGAAAGCCAGAGGACTCATGACGCGTTACCTGATACAGGAAAATGCAACAGACAAAGAGGTAATCATAGGCTTTCAGGAGGATGGTTACCATTATAATGAAAGTTTATCGACAAAAAATAAACCAGTCTTTACGCGCGGATAAGAGAATTAATTGTCCAATTATAACGTGTAATAAGATCATTACCAAAGAGATCAACTTTTCTTTAAATTTTTCTTGTAAAACCGGGAAATAAGTATGTATCTTTGCCGTCCCAAACGAGGGAGAGATGCCTGAGTTGGGGAGTAGTTTTATGAGAATTTGAGCAAGTCGGCAGATAATAAGAGGAGTTGGGAGGAGACTTAATCTCCACGAAGTTGATTTAAAGCCGGTTAGAGACGCAGAAAATATTTTTCAATATTTTTTTTCTCAAAAGCTTGTTTGGAATAAAAAAAGCAGTAATTTTGCACTCCCGTTTTGAAGGAAAGCAGCGAGAGAATAACGGGAAAAGAGAAAGAATAAAAGTTCTTTGAAAGCTTGAAGCCAAAAGCCTGGAAAGGAAGAAACACATAACCTTTTCAATTTTTTTTTGCAGTGACATCTTGTAAAGAGACAGTACAAATGACTTTATATACAATGAAGAGTTTGATCCTGGCTCAGGATGAACGCTAGCGGCAGGCCTAATACATGCAAGTCGAACGGGATTTGAGTAGCAATACTTAATGAGAGTGGCGCACGGGTGCGTAACGCGTATGCAACCTACCTTTAACAGGGGGATAGCTCCGAGAAATCGAAATTAATACCCCATAGAATTATTGATTGGCATCGATTAATAATTAAAGCTCCGGCGGTTAAAGATGGGCATGCGTGCCATTAGCTAGTTGGTGAGGTAACGGCTCACCAAGGCAACGATGGCTAGGGGTTCTGAGAGGATTATCCCCCACACTGGTACTGAGACACGGACCAGACTCCTACGGGAGGCAGCAGTAAGGAATATTGGGCAATGGACGCAAGTCTGACCCAGCCATGCCGCGTGCAGGAAGACAGCCCTATGGGTTGTAAACTGCTTTTGTCAGGGAATAAACCCCCGGATGTATCCGGGGCTGAATGTACCTGAAGAATAAGCATCGGCTAACTCCGTGCCAGCAGCCGCGGTAATACGGAGGATGCAAGCGTTATCCGGATTCATTGGGTTTAAAGGGTGCGCAGGCGGATTATTAAGTCAGTGGTGAAATCCTACAGCTCAACTGTAGAACTGCCATTGATACTGATAATCTTGAGTATATTTGAAGTGGGCGGAATGTAGCATGTAGCGGTGAAATGCATAGATATGCTACAGAACACCAATTGCGAAGGCAGCTCACTAAACTATAACTGACGCTCATGCACGAAAGCGTGGGGATCAAACAGGATTAGATACCCTGGTAGTCCACGCTGTAAACGATGATTACTCGTTGTTGGCGATACACAGTCAGCGACCAAGCGAAAGTGATAAGTAATCCACCTGGGGAGTACGATCGCAAGGTTGAAACTCAAAGGAATTGACGGGGGCCCGCACAAGCGGTGGAGCATGTGGTTTAATTCGATGATACGCGAGGAACCTTACCTGGGCTCAAATGTATGTTGACGTATTCTGAAAGGGATACTTCTTCGGACAATATACAAGGTGCTGCATGGTTGTCGTCAGCTCGTGCCGTGAGGTGTCGGGTTAAGTCCCATAACGAGCGCAACCCCTATCATTAGTTGCCATCAGGTCAAGCTGGGGACTCTAATGAAACTGCCTACGCAAGTAGTGAGGAAGGTGGGGATGACGTCAAATCAGCACGGCCCTTACGTCCAGGGCTACACACGTGCTACAATGGCCGGTACAAAGGGCAGCTACCTGGTGACAGGATGCTAATCTCGAAAGCCGGTCTCAGTTCGGATCGGAGTCTGCAACCCGACTCCGTGAAGCTGGAATCGCTAGTAATCGCGCATCAGCCATGGCGCGGTGAATACGTTCCCGGGCCTTGTACACACCGCCCGTCAAGCCATGGAAGCTGGGGGTACCTGAAGTCGGTGATCCATTCGTGGAAGCTGCCTAGGGTAAACTTAGTAACTGGGGCTAAGTCGTAACAAGGTAGCCGTACCGGAAGGTGTGGCTGGAATACCTCCTTTCTGGAGAGATGTTACGAACGGCAAAAAATCATACAATTAGAAAGGCCAATGTGCCTTTTCAGGCTTTTACTTTAGGCTTACAAGCAAAAATGAACCAAGAAACACCCAAACGCAAGCAGCTAAAAGGCTGACCCGGTTCAACACAAGACCAACTGGTACATCAAGCGACTACCGGTAACAAAGGCTACACAAAAGCCGGGACACCGATAGTTAGCGCGATGCGAAACAGTCCCGTAGCTCAGTTGGTTAGAGCACTACACTGATAATGTAGGGGTCGGCAGTTCGAGTCTGCCCGGGACTACAGTAAACGTTTGGGGGGAATTAGCTCAGTTGGCTAGAGCGCTAGATTTGCATTCTAGAGGTCAAGGGTTCGACTCCCTTATTCTCCACAGTTGAATTAAGATTTTGAATATTGCATTTAGGATTTTAAAATCAAAAAAGGTTCTTTGACATGTTGAAAGGAGACACAACGAGTAAAAAAATAGAGTTGTGATCAGGAGCAAGTGCAGCACATAGTGATATGTAAAGCATCTGTGATGATAGATCATAAACTTAAACGAGCAAAAAAGAGCATCAAGATACAAATCGTTACAGATTGAAGAAAGTGATTAAGGGCGTATGGAGGATGCCTAGGCTCTCAGAGGCGACGAAGGACGTGATAAGCTGCGATAAGCTTCGGGTAGCTGCAAATAAGCGTTAATCCGGAGATTTCCGAATGGGGCAACCCAATACCATGAAGAGGTATTATCCGTAATATACGGAGGCGAACCTGCTGAACTGAAACATCTAAGTAAGCAGAGGAGAAGAAAACAATAGTGATTTCCCAAGTAGTGGCGAGCGAACGGGAAACAGCCCAAACCCATGATGTTACGGCATCCTGGGGGTTGTAGGACTGATGATATGGACTTAAAACTGGTAACAGAACACAGCTGGAAAGCTGGACCATAGAGGGTGATAGTCCCGTAGGTGAAACGAGTTTTATACCTAATCAGTATCCTGAGTAAGGCGGGACCGGAGAAATCCTGTCTGAAACCGGCGGCACCATCCGCCAAGGCTAAATACTCCTGAGAGACCGATAGTGAACCAGTACCGTGAGGGAAAGGTGAAAAGCACCTCGAACAGAGGAGTGAAAGAGAACCTGAAACCATACGCTTACAAGCGGTCGGAGTCCTAATTTATTAGGATGACGGCGTGCCTTTTGCATAATGAGCCTACGAGTTACTCCTCACTGGCAAGGTTAATTCCGTAGACGGAAGCAGCCGAAGCGAAAGCGAGTCTGAAAAGGGCGCACATAGTCAGTGGGGGTAGACGCGAAACTTTGTGATCTACCCATGGTCAGGTTGAAGCCCCGGTAACACGGGGTGGAGGACCGAACCGGTTTACGTTGAAAAGTATTCGGATGAACTGTGGGTAGGGGTGAAAGGCCAATCAAACTGAGAGATAGCTCGTACTCCCCGAAATGCTTTTAGGAGCAGCCTTGCAATATAGTGTCATAGAGGTAGAGCTACTGATTGGGCTAGGGGGCTTCACCGCCTACCAAACCCTGACAAACTCCGAATGCTATGACATGTTCTGCAGGAGTGAGGGCATGGGTGCTAAGGTCCGTGCCCGAGAGGGAAAGAACCCAGATCATCAGCTAAGGTCCCCAAATATATGCTAAGTTGAACTAACGCGGTTTGATTGCACAGACAGCTAGGATGTTGGCTTGGAAGCAGCCATTCATTTAAAGAGTGCGTAACAGCTCACTAGTCGAGCGATCGAGCATGGATAATAAACGGGCATTAAGCATATTACCGAAGCTATGAATTCTAACTGTAACAAGTTAGTCTGGTAGGGGAGCATTCCAGTCAGCGTTGAAGCAGAGTCGTAAGGCTTTGTGGAGCGTCTGGAAAAGCAAATGTAGGCATAAGTAACGATAATGCGGGCGAGAAACCCGCACACCGGAAGACTAAGGCTTCCTGATCAACGCTAATCGGATCAGGGTTAGTCGGGACCTAAGGCAAACCCGCTGTAGTGGCGGGGTAGTCGATGGACAACTGGTTAATATTCCAGTACTGACCGGCATTGCGATGGAGTGACGGAGTAGTGACAGCACCGCCTACTGACGGAATAGTAGGTTGAAGGGCAAAGGTATAAGTTATACAGGCAAATCCGTATAGCTTGCTGAAGCCCGATAGTACCGTGCGTTTTCGGACAAACGGATAGTGTGTGTAATCAGACTTCCAAGAAAACCTTCTAAGCATCAGATGCCGGCCACCCGTACCGCAAACCGACACAGGTAGTCGAGGAGAGTATCCAAAGGTGCTCGAGTGAATCATGGCTAAGGAACTAGGCAAAATAGTCCTGTAACTTCGGAATAAAGGACGCCCCGCAGCAATGCGGGGCCGCAGAGAAATGGCCCAGGCGACTGTTTATCAAAAACACATGGCTTTGCAAAATCGAAAGATGACGTATAAGGCCTGACACCTGCCCGGTGCTGGAAGGTTAAGAGGAGATGTTATTCTTCGGGAGAAGCATTGAATTGAAGCCCCAGTAAACGGCGGCCGTAACTATAACGGTCCTAAGGTAGCGAAATTCCTTGTCGGGTAAGTTCCGACCTGCACGAATGGTGTAACGATCTGGGCACTGTCTCAGCCATGAGCTCGGTGAAATTGTAGTAACGGTGAAGATGCCGTTTACCCGCAACGGGACGGAAAGACCCCGTGAACCTTCACTACAACTTAACATTGACATTGGATAAACGATGTGTAGGATAGGTGGGAGACTGCGAAGCAGGGGCGCTAGCTCTTGTGGAGTCAACCTTGAAATACCACCCTTTGTTTATTTGATGCCTAATCCCGTAATGTACGGGAGACAGTGTTTGGTGGGTAGTTTGACTGGGGTGGTCGCCTCCAAAAGAGTAACGGAGGCTTCCAAAGGTACCCTCAGTACGGTTGGTAACCGTGCGTAGAGTGCAATAGCATAAGGGTGCTTGACTGTGAGACCTACAAGTCGAGCAGGTACGAAAGTAGGGTATAGTGATCCGGTGGTTCCGCATGGAAGGGCCATCGCTCAAAGGATAAAAGGTACTCCGGGGATAACAGGCTGATCACTCCCAAGAGCTCATATCGACGGAGTGGTTTGGCACCTCGATGTCGGCTCGTCACATCCTGGGGCTGGAGAAGGTCCCAAGGGTTCGGCTGTTCGCCGATTAAAGTGGCACGCGAGCTGGGTTCAGAACGTCGCGAGACAGTTCGGTCCCTATCTGTTGTGGGCGTTGGAAGCTTGAGAGGACCTGACTTTAGTACGAGAGGACCGGGTTGGACAAACCGCTAGTGTATCTGTTGTAGCGCCAGCTGCATCGCAGAGTAGCTATGTTTGGTTGAGATAAGTGCTGAAAGCATCTAAGCACGAAACTCACCTCAAGATGAGGCTTCCTTTAAGGGTCGTGGTAGACCACCACGTTGATAGGCTGCAGGTGTAAAGATGGTAACATCAAAGCCGAGCAGTACTAATTACCCGTAAGCTTTCTTCACACAAAGATCTTTGACGATTTGTAAAAACGTCTCTTTTAGCTCACCCTTTTTTTACTAACGGGTGCGCTCCTTTCAGCACATGTCATTGATTGCTAACAATAGCAATCATTATGATACTATGGTGACTATTGCGGTAGGGTCCACCTCTTCCCATTCCGAACAGAGAAGTTAAGCCTGCCAGCGCCGATGATACTGCCGTAACAGGTGGGAAAGTAGGTCGTCGCCGCCCCTTATCAAATCCCCGCTACTATCTTGTAGTGGGGATTTTTGATTTAATCCCCTACCCTTTCAACTTGAATTTATCTCCAAAAGTCGGATGTAAATGTGTATTTTTACAGGCAAATAATCTAACTATTGGTATGTTGTTCAGATCACTGATTGCTCCTTATATTTTTACTGTAATTCTACTGCTTTTTGAAGTTGTTTTATATGCTCAAAAAGATTCGGTGGTCATGCAAAAAACTGATTCAACAAGAGTTATGTTTTTCAAAAATAGCTTTGATAGTCTTGCTTTGCATAAAACATATTTTAGTGATACGAGTTTATTTAATGCCACGTTTTTTGATCCCCTGGACGACTTTTCCCAATCCTTTTCAACGTTAAGCAACGCTGGTTTAGCTCACCAATCAATGATAAATCCTTTTGCGCCGATACCATTAGGATTTGATATGCAACTTTCGGCTGATGAAAGATTTGTGAAAACTGCTCAGGATGTTCGGTTCTTTTTACCTATGCTCCCCTACTCCGAAATCCGCTATACCATGGGAAGCAAAAAAGAACAACAAATCAAAGTCAATTTTACCCGCGAATTTTCTCCACGGCTTATCATTGGAATGGATTATAATCTGATAAATTCTCCGGGTCCATACCTCAATAGCAAAACAAATAATAGCTCCGTAGTTTTTTCAGGAAGTTATCGCATAAAAAATGAACGTTATGGCGTTGGTGCTTTCTACTTTAGAAACAAATTGGAGCAGCAGGAAAATGGCGGGATAACAACCGACAGCATTTTCACAAACAATATTGAAACTGATCGCAGGGTGATCGATGTTTGGCTGCAGCAAGCCAATAACACAATTAAGGCTTCAGGATTTGGCTTTGAACAGTATTTCATCCTTTCTGCCCCTGAGAAAAAATCATCTGATTCGATCACTAAAACACGCAATCGTATTCAGACAGGTCGGATAAAACATGCTTTAGTTTACCAGCGAAATCAACAACTCTATGCAGATCCAAATCCACTTAATGAATTTTACCAGCCTTTCTCACCTTTGTTTGATTCATTGGTAACTAACGACTCTATTTCGACCCAAATGATTAAGAATAGTCTGGTTTGGAATAGTTTAAGTTATGTAAAACCGGATAAAATACCGCTTTTCTTTTTCTATTTTGGTGCTGAGCATGCTGCTTACAAACTTTTTCAAGGGACAAATGACAGCCTGTTATTTGTTAACCGTTATAATTATGACCAATTAGGAATTCTTGGAGGGTTTAATTTAAATCTTAAAGAAAAAACAAAACTTTCAGCTCACTTGAATATGCTGATTGGTGGCCATCAGGCTGGTGATTTTGTTTTAAACTCAAAGGCATCTCAAAGCTTCAAAAGTAAAAAGAAAGATTTTGGTGAAGTAAGTTTCAAGTTAAACATCCGTTCACAATCGCCTTCATGGTTTTACAATAGTTTTTTATCTAATCATTTCAGATGGGATAATAGTTTTGAAAAACAAAACACTTTTGAATTAGAGGGAACCTATAAAATTTGGTTTTTAGGATTTTCAGTGAATCAAACGAGCATAGATAAATATCTTTTTCTCAATGAAAATGCGTTTCCGGAACAAATTGGCGGCACCTTAAACATCAGAACTATCAAAACAACATTTGATTTTCAAAAGGGCAAGTTCAATGTTCAGGGTTTTGTTTCCTATCAAAAAGCAGATATCGACAGTGCGATGCATTTACCCGAACTAGCCGCAAACCTCAAATTTGGTTTCTCGCAGTCCTTGTTCAAGAATGCTGCTGTTATGCAGCCTGGTTTTAATATCAGGTGGTTTAGTGCTTATTATGCTGATGCTTATATGCCTGCACTGAGAAGATTTCATATGCAATTTGACGAGAAAATAGGCAACTATCCTTACCTGGATGTGTATCTGGCATTAAAAGTAAAAAGGGCAAATATCTATTTACAATATGCTAATTTGCTTGGTCTTGCCGGTGATTATCGCTATTTTACAACGCCTCACTATCCTATGCGCGACGCCCGTTTCTACTTCGGAGTAAACTGGCGCTTTTACCAATAGTTATTTTAAATTTCGCTCCTTTTTTATCTTTTCGTAGGCTGCTGTCACCTCCTGAAATTTTGCTTCAGCCGCTTTTCTGACCTCTTCTCCCAAATGACTTACTTTATCCGGATGAAACTTAAGTGCCATTTCGCGGTAAGCCTTTTTCACTTCGGCATCTGATGCTTCGGGTTGAATCTCAAGTATTTTAAAAGCACTGTTAGTCTCCTTCACAAACATGGCTTTGATAGCATCAAAATCAGATGGATTGATTCCCATATAAGCGGCTATAGCACTTATTGTATTTATCTCATTCAGAGGCAGCTGACCATCAGCCTGAGCTATTCCAAACAGGTAATGTAACAACTGAAGACGAGAAGGATAATCCATAAATTGACCAATCTGCCGGCTCACTTCCTGAAGGTTTATGTCTTGTTTAACTATTTCACGCAGCATCAGTATGGATTGATCAGCAGATGCTTGACCAAAATTGGTTACGAAAAACCGCCTGACAAAATCCAATTCTGATTTACGTACGCTGCCATCAGCTTTCATAACAGCAGCCGAAAGCACCAATAAACTTAATTTGAAGTCACCTTGCAGTGTTCCTCCTTCCTGGGAGTATGCACCAGATTGCATATCTTCGAACATCTTTCCGAAAGCAAATCCTAATATGCCTCCAATAGGGCCTCCAAAAGCCCAACCCAGGCCACCACCAACCCATTTGGCATATCCTTTTGAGCCATTATTCTTTTGCTTGTTTGAAGTTTCGTTCCGATTATAAAAGTATCCTATCAGGATTAAAATAATAATGATTGTAAAAACCCAGCCCATCTTGTCATATTTTCAGCAAAAATAGGGTTTTTGCGGCTAATGGATTCAAAATTAATCACATTATAAAATTGTTAAAGATTATATAAATAGTATGTTTGGTTCACTCTATCAACTACCTTTACAGAAACAATAAATCACATTTCCCCACTTTATTTTTTTCAAAATGCCATGGAATCCCTTAAGCAGTTCAAAAAAATATCCACTTGAATTGAGCTATCAATATCATAAGCCAGAATCAAATAATTTGGTTTTATATAATGTCGGCGGTAAAAATATTCGACAATTAACAGTGTCAATTATTTGTAAATCAGGGAATAAATACACAACTTCAATAAAAGAAATCGTCGTAAAAACCGGAGAATTAATAAAAATCAACGAAATTGAAAACTGCCATATCACATCGGCAGAAATCGCCCGAATTGAGGTTTCAACACGTAGTTTTCAATACACCTTCATTCTGGAGAATAATAAATTTCGGATCAAATAAGCTTTTTGCTTTTGATCAATTCCTGATCAAACACATTGATTATTAATACGTTTTCTCCAAAATTAAATCAGATCTAAACTATTAATTCTTTCTCAACGAATTTTATTCCATAAGTTTCCAGTTCATCCAGAATGGGATTATAAAGCTCAGGTTTTGTAGGAATAATCACTCCCTTCTGCTGAATCTGGCCTGTAAGTAGCAGTTTCACTGCAATAGCAAGCGGTGTTCCAACGGTAATTGCCATAGCAGTTTCGGTTGTACTCTTTCCAATATAAACCATCGAAGACGTGATTTGATACATGGTATCATCTAATTCATACTCAAACTCATGCTGCATCACAATCATATCCTTATCATCAGGATCCAGTGCCCATTTTTCGGTGAGCAATTTTTGTAAGATTTGAGCAGGAGTAGCATTTTTAAGCTCGATTTTCCTGTTATCGAAAATGCCAAGCCATTTTAGTTTTTGCATTACTTCGCCTTCGGGATCCAAATTCAAATAATCGACGAGTTTTTCCTCAACAGGTTTTCCCGGATCATACCTTAAAAAGGTGTTGACGAACTCCCGATAGGTCATATTTTCCGACTCCTCAATCACATAGGTGTCATCAGTGCAGCCCAATTGAACAAACACATTCCATGCAGCAGCATAACCAGGACGACGCATCGTACCTCTAAAAATCGTTGGAATTTTATCCAGCTGATAAACTTTCCGGTACTTCAGAGAATCCCTGTTTGGATATATTTCAAAGCTCCCGTAGTCTAAAACTTCTCTTTCCAAAATCCGGTTAAACAGCTGATGATAAGGAATATGTTTATATTTTCCATTTTTTATAAATTGCGATACTCCCTGTCCGGCAACAACAACATTTCTGGGATTCCACGTAAATTTATAATGCCATGGATTGTTATCTGATTCGGGAGCAATTAACCCTCCCGTAAAGGAATAAAAAGATGCTAACTGACCACCTTTTTGTCTTATCTTGTCTATCACCCGCATTGCTGACATATGATCGATTCCGGGATCAACTCCCAGTTCATTTAAAAAGATGAGGTTTTTTGCCTCGATCTCTTTTTCCATCAACTTCAGAGCCGGCGAAACATAAGATGCAGTAGCCATGTGAATGCCTTTCTGAAGGCAAGCAGCTGCAATTGAATCGTGAAAACGTGCCGGAAGCAGCGAAACTACCACATCCTTTTGGTCGAGTAAACTATCGATAGCAGCTGAATCAGCAACATCAAATGCCTGAGCCTTGCCTCGTGGGTGACCTTTAATTTTTTTGTGCGCAAGTTTTTCATCAATATCTGCAAGCACAATGTACCAATCATATATCTCTGCTTGCTTAAGCAGGTAATCAATTAAACTGGTAGCCGATAATCCGGCTCCCAAAACCAGAATCTGTTTCATAAAATTAAATTATGGATATTTTTACTGGAGCGTAATTAATTTCTGAAAATTCTAATCCAGATACTCTTTAATATAGGTATAGTCAGGTGTTAAAGCTCCCTGATGCACAATCATAGCCCTTTTGAGTGGCGCGGGCAAAGTAAGCTGATCAAAGTCTGCATCAAAATCCGTTTCGGCAACTGCCTTAACAAACGGAAATAGCGCATCACTAAATGCCTCCGAAGATTCTCGAGGTAATTCGCTTGGCAAAATATCAACAGCCATCACAAGAATTCCATCACCCACAAAACCCATTTTATAAGTGCGGGATTTTGGATCATAAACAAAAACAGGGTCTTCAATTTCTGTTCCTTTATGTGTACATTCAATTGACCCATCAGGATCGCAGGTTACATCACCAATTACTTTTAGCTTTGGTTCACCTGAGGCATAAAGCTTTTCAAGAAAATCTTTCGTTACAATTCTTGGATACCTGTCGTCCCAATACATACAATTCATCAGAATACTCAACTTTGGAATATACTTTTCAAAACTATTTTTGTAGGCCTCAGGATGTTTATAATAGTGCGAAAGTTCAAAATCCTGCGAAACGTCGATTGGTTCCGAAATATGCTCCTCTTTGAAAATCACTTTGTAAATCAAGGTTTTTGGTGAATTTTCGAAATCTATCGCTAATAATTGTTCCGGAGTAATCTCAATCGAAGGCAATAAATTGGCTATCTCCTGTGCTCCTTTCGAAACATTTCCGTAGCCCGTAAAACCAATTACCACAGGTCCAACTTCGTCCGGAAGTCCTTCTTTGGCAATTTGCAAACCAACTTCAGAAACCGCCTTCATGGCTTCAACCAGTGAATTATATTGATGAGACTGCTTAATACTGGTCAAAGGCGTTTCAATTCCTTTGATTTTAAGCCGTTGCCCTAAAGACCATAACGAATTAATCATTCCGGCCAAACCGGCAAACCGACCAAAAAATATTAAGCGCTTACCATCTTCATTGGTAATCTTTTCATAATCTATCAGTTGGCATTTCTTAGCCATCAAAGCCTTTAGCATTGGCATATTATAGGACTGGCCTTTAATTACATGTGAAAAGAAAACATATGTTTTACCTTCCTCAAAAAAATCGGCAGGCATTTCTTTTACTCCAAAAATCACGTCAGCCTTTTCAATTTTCTCCGTTAAGTTTGCTCCTGCCTGCACAAACTCATCATTCTTAAATATTCTTTTAGCCGATTTTTGTACTTCAAAATCAATATTTTCTTTAACTAACGCCTTGATATGCTTAGGAATAAGGGCTACCCTCCGCTCCATTACATATTTATCCTCATGTCGAATGCCGATTGTATGTTTCATAAGCTTTTCCAAAATAAATGAAGCTACGAAATTCACCCTTTTTTTTCGATTCTTCAAGCCAAGTAGCGTTTTTAAATCAACCAAAACCAATTTAGAAAGCTTTTAAATTATTCATTTACTGAAATTCAAACGATTGCGCTAAAAAAGGGATTATAAAAATGCGGTGCCGAAAGTAATGAGCCATAAAATCCGTATTTTTGTGCTTCCTAATAAAATGCAAACCACGTAATTAACACACGTACAGAAAATTATAACAATTATCATTAATAAAATCTATTAAACATGGCAAAAACCAAGTATGTTTATTCCTTCGGTGACCGCAAAGCCGATGGTAATTCCTCGATGAAATCCCTGCTGGGTGGTAAAGGTGCCAACCTTGCCGAAATGAATTTGATTGGCGTGCCGGTTCCTCCCGGTTTCACAATCACCACTGATGTTTGTACCCTTTATTACGAAAAAGGTCACGACGCAACAGTTGAGCTCATCCGCAAAGAAGTTGAAGCTGCAGTTGAAAAAGTTGAAAAAATCATGGGCACCAAATTTGGTGATCGTGAAAACCCCTGTCTTTTATCAGTTCGTTCAGGAGCCCGTGCTTCTATGCCCGGCA
>JAGYLH010000038.1 GCA_018400955.1 Bacteroidales bacterium | reverse complement strand
GAGGGTAGCAGCCGCTATGGATGCTGAGAACTTTGCTAAAATTGACATTGAAACAACCTATGAAGCCAATGATAGAAAATTGGATATCAATCTGGAAACCAGCTTTCAAACTATGGCTAGTGGTGACTTCAAACTTCAAGTGGTAATCGTTGAAGACAACATCATTGCTGCACAAAGGAACGACAACAGTTTAATTGGCCCTCCCACAATTACCGACTACAACCACAGCCACGTACTCCGTACGTCAGCAAACGGGCCTTGGGGCGAAAACCTTGTAGCCGGTGGTGGAGCTGTGGAAGTTGATAAGATTTATGAACACACCTACAGCATCACCCTGAATGAAAATTGGGATGCATCGCAAATTTCAGTCATTGCATTTGTGTATGAAGATGCCAGCAAGGAGGTGTTTCAGGCAGAAGAGGTGAAAATCAATTAAATTTGATCGGTTTACCATTAAAGGAGTTAATTGCCCCGGTTGCGGTAACGTCTTTCTTTTGGTGCCTCATCCTCATAAGTATCTGAACGGCCTTTCTTATGTTTGCGATATGAATCGCGTTTCATTTGGCCCTGCATTGGCGAACGGTTTTTGAAATTTTCAAGTCTTTCAAGTTGTTCCTCCTTAAGCAAAGGCTCCAGTTTTTCCTGAACCTGCTTGAAAAGCTCCTTATGCTCATCCCAGTGCCTTTGGCGCATCTCCTGGCTTTGTGCTGCATATTCACGCAAAATGGGCCTGATCAATTCATCCTGATCTTCGCTGGGATCAATCAAATTGTAAAAACGTCTATGCATACCCTCGGGAGTTCCCATTTCCTTAATTTGCACAACCTTGTGCCGGGTGTACCGTCCTGTTGCCAATACTCCGATAATAATACCAAGCACCAGGGCACCTATAAGCATTAAAGTGAATTTTGTTTTCATGGTTGTTTTGGTTTAATAAGTTGCAAAAAGGTTGTCGAAATCTTCAGGCACCAGGTCGGCTATACCGAGCAGGCTGTTAAAATCGAGCGATTGATCATGGTAATACACAAGCATGAGCAAAGCAGCAATGGCTGCTGCAGCCATCAATCCGGTTCGTGCAAAAATCAATCCCAGCTGGCGTGGAGCAATGGCCAAACCACCAAACCTGACCTTGTCCAGCAGCTTTTCACTAAAATCATTAGAAAAAGATGGCTGATAGCTGGCCAGACGATCGCGAAAGCGTTGTAGTTCAAGTTCTTCCTGACGCAATGCCAGGTTACGCTTAAGCTCATCTGCAAGCAATTGCTGCTCGTTGACGGTTAGTTCCTCATCAAATGAGCGGTGCAGTAATGTTTTAAAATCTATTTGCATCATACATTCATTTTGTCAATAATTATCCGCAGTTTATCCTGTGCCCTCGAAAGGCGTGATAAAACCGTACCCAGCGGAACATTCAATATGTCAGCTGTTTCTTTGCTTGAATACCCCTGCAGCAGACGCATAACCACAACAGACCGATGCGCTGCATCCAATTTGGCCAAAGCAAGTTCCACCAATTGGTTGTTCTCAAAAACCACATCATGTGCAGGGTTTTGAATTTTCATCAATTCTTCTGCGTTTTCTTTCATGCCTCCAAATCGGGAAAATCGCTTTTTCTGTCGCTTGATCTCATTAAGCGACAAGTTCATAGCGATTTTTACCAAAAAGGTACTTATTTTGGCTTCATGCCTGTAATCACCGATGTTGTTCCAAAACCGGATAAAGGTTTCCTGCCCCACATCTTCGGCTTCGGGCACATCGCCCAACATCCCCTTTACCATCTTAGCAACAAGCCCGCCATGGCGGCGCACCACCTCTGCCAAAGCCTTATGTTGGCCCTGTTTCAGTAATTCAATCAGGCGTTCTTCTGTTAAGGTTTCCAATCAATGAGTGGTTTTCTTTGGTGTTAGACAAAGGCAAGCTGCCGTTTATTCCATTAAAGCTTTTAAAGAAAATGGCAACCAGCTCCTGCAGAACAGAATACCAATTGCCATTCAGGAATTTTTTAGTTACAGATTATTCAGCCTTGCGCTGGGCATCCAGCACAGCTATTGTAATCATATTCACAATTTCGGAAACTCCGCTTCCCATTTGCAGCACATGCACCGACTTGTTCAAACCATTCAATATGGGCCCTATCACCTCAAATTTTGCCATTTCCTGCATCAGTTTGTAAGCAATATTGGCGGATGACAAATTGGGGAAAATTAAAGTGTTGGCTGCTTGTCCTTTAAGTTTTGAGAAAGGAAACACATTTTCTAACAGATCGGGGTTGAGGGCAGCATTTACCTGTATTTCGCCGTCCACAATCAAATCGGGATGGTTTTTGTGCAAATAGGCAACGGCTTCGCGCTGATTTGCAGGCCCAATACCATCTGCCGATCCAAAATTGGAATAAGAAACCATAGCTACGCGGGGCTTAATCTTAAACTCCTTCACCATTCTGCATGTTTGCAGGGTAATATCAATCAGGTTTTCAACTGATGGGGTTTTATTCACGGTACAATCTGCAAAAAAGACAGGTCCTTCCTTGGTGTTCACTACATACATACCTGAAACGATGCGTGTTCCTTCCTCCTTGCCAATTACCTGCAAAGCCGGGCGAATAGTTTCGGGATAGTTACGCGTTAAACCGGAAACCATGGCATCGGCCATTCCTGTTTCGAGCATCATGGGGGCATAGTAGTTGCGGTGGGCCATCAGGCTGCGTGCGGCGTTTAAGGTCATGCCCTTGCGTTGTCGCTTGGTAAAAAGCACCTCGGCAAACTTCTTTCTGGTGTCGGAAAGTTTGGGGTCGCGGGGATCTATAATCTCCACACCATTCAGTTCCAATTCATTCTCAAGTATGATGGCCTTGATTTTTGCCATATTGCCAAGCAGGATTGGTACGGCCAGGCCTTCGTTGAGCACAATTTCGGCAGCTTTCAACATTTTGTAGTCTTCGGCATCGGCCAATACCACCCTTTTGGGATTATGCTTGGCGCGGGTCTTGATTTGGCGCACCAAGGGATTACCAATTTTAAGCCTTTTGCGCAATTCTTCTACATAAGCCTCCCAATCGGTAATAGGCTTGCGGGCTACATTCGATTCCATGGCTGCACGGGCTACAGCCGGGGCCAGCCTTGTAATCAATCGAGGATCAGTTGGCTTGGGAATAATATATTCCCTGCCGAAACGCAGGTTGTTTACATTAAAAGCTATGTTAACCTCCTCGGGTACAGGCTCCTTGGCCAGGTCGGCCAATGCTTTGGATGCTGCAAGCTTCATTTCGTCGTTTATAGCTGAGGCACGCACATCCAGTGCCCCCCTGAAGATAAAGGGGAATCCCAGTACATTGTTGATCTGGTTGGGATAATCCGACCTGCCGGTAGCCATGATAATATCTTCGCGTGTTGACATGGCTTCTTCATAGTGGATTTCGGGCGTTGGATTGGCCAGGGCAAACACAATGGGATGGTCGGCCATGGTAAGCAACATTTCTTTTTTAACAACACCTGCCACTGACAAACCAAGGAACATATCGGCTCCGACCATGGCTTCGGCAAGAGTCATATTCGGCACGTCGCGGACAAATTGCATCTTTGTTTCGTTCAGGTCAGTGCGTTTGCTGTGCAGCAGCCCGCGACTGTCGAACATCAGAATATTTTCAGGCTTGGCGCCTAACTTAATATACAGCTTGGTGCATGAAATAGCTGAAGCACCAGCCCCATTGACTACAATCCTGATATTTTCAATACGCTTGCCGTTAATTTCTAACGCATTAAGCAGCCCGGCAGAAGTGATGATAGCTGTACCATGTTGGTCATCGTGCATAATGGGGATATCCAGTTCTGCTTTCAAACGCTCTTCAATGCCAAAGCATTCCGGGGCTTTGATGTCTTCCAGATTGATACCGCCAAAAGTGGGGGCAATGGCTTTTACTACCTGAATAAAACGTTCAGGATCCTTTTCGTTTACTTCAATATCAAATACATCAATATCAGCAAACACCTTAAAAAGCAGGCCCTTGCCTTCCATAACAGGCTTTCCGGCCTCGGGGCCAATATCGCCCAGTCCGAGTACGGCCGTGCCATTGGATATTACTGCCACCAAATTGCCTTTCATGGTATATTTATAGACATCCTCCAGATTTTTGTGTATGGCCAAACAAGGGTCAGCAACACCGGGCGAATAGGCCAGCGAAAGGTCGCGCTGCGTATTGTATGGCTTGGTGGGGATCACTTCCAGCTTCCCGGGTCGTCCGAGGGCGTGATAGTTGAGTGCATCTTTGCGGAATAATTTGTCCATAATGGGTTGGTTTAGGTTATTGATATAATGATATTTATTTGGTTGTCATGTCGTAACAAAAAAGAAAGAGCAGCAGGATCGAGTCGGTTTTTAGGTTAAGCCAAAATTACTGAAAAATGAAGGCTTTTAAAAGTTTAGCTGACACAATTTATCAATTTATAATGATTCTAAGCTATTTGGAATCTACGTCTGATAATTTCTGGCGTTACTGAGGCGACTTTTCTATATTTGTACATCCATTTTAAACCAAAACCAAATGAAAACAACCTGCTATCGTTTTGATGCGCTATTGCTGACCATCTTATTCGTCATTCTGCTTCCGGGCTGCAAACAAGATCAGGATGATGATCCCATTGATCCGGAAGTGCCCGTTGAATTTCCCGATTGCGGCACGGTGACTGATACCGACGGAAATGTGTATCAAACTGTTGTGATAGGAAGCCAATGCTGGATGCGCCAAAACTTGCAAACCAGCAAGTACAACAATGGCGACCTGATTGGCACCACCGCTGCACCCAACAGCAGCATTGTTGACGAAGAAAATCCAAAATATGAATGGGTTTTAGAAGGCAATTCCGAATATTTGGATACTTATGGCAGGATTTACACCTGGTATGCTGCCACCGACCCGCGCGGCCTGTGCCCACAGGGATGGCATTTGCCGAGTGATAACGATTGGCAGATTTTGGAAATGGCCCTGGGGATGAGCCAGGAAGATGCAGCATCTGAAGGCTCACGTGGAAATGGAATTGGCAGTAAGCTGGCGGCCAACAAAACACTATGGAACAAAGGCCCCGGAACACTTGTTAATCATGCCAATTTTGGCACTTCGGGTTTCGATGGGCTTCCGGGCGGGGCACGCAATAGTGGAGGTGCACCGGTATCACCAGGCTTTTCAACCTATTGGTGGTCGTCAACATTGGGCCAGTCATCACAATACAACGAAGCCGCCTTTGCCCGCTACCTGGTCAACGAAAGCAGCTCAATTACCCGGGTCAGGCCAATTACGCAATTTGGCTTGTATGTGCGCTGCGTAAGGGACTAAAAGCAAATAATCGTTGATTTTTGACTGACTCAAGACTCAAGACTCACTGCCTCAAGACTCAAGAGCCAAGACTAAAAGACTCCCAAAATTCTCTATATTTGTGCCTGATTTTGACATTAAACTTTAATCATTAACCTATCCAGATTTACCTATGAAGAAATTCTTTTTAGTGCTGCTGAGCCTTGGCTTTATGTTGACCGCCTGCCAGCAAGAACAAAAACCTGAAAACCCGTTCTTTACGGAATTCAACACACCCTATGGTGTTCCGCCTTTCGATCAGATTGACGACGAACACTACTTACCCGCATTTGAGGAAGCCATCACCCAGCGTGAGGCAGATATTGATGCCATTGTTGCCAATACAGAACCACCTACATTTGAAAACACCATTGTAGCCTACGACAGGTCAGGTGAAATGTTGAGCCGTGTAAGTCCTGTTTTTGGTGGCGTAAGAGGCGCCAACACCAACCCGCGCTTGCAGGAAATTGCCAGGGAAGTTACCCCCATGCTATCGGCGCATTCAAACAAAATCCGTTTTAATCAGGAACTTTTTGCACGCATCAAGGCCATTTACGACCAACGCAAATCGCTTGACCTGAACAATGAACAAATGCGTGTTGTAGAAAAAATCTACAACGATTTTGCCCGCAATGGTGCCGCCTTGCCCGAAGCCAAGCGTGAAGAGCTAAAAGCCCTTAACGAGAAAATGTCGATGACATCCCTGCAATTGAGCGAAAACCTTTTAGCCGAAAACAATGGCTTCAAGCTGGTGCTGGAAAACGAAGCCGACCTGGCCGGCTTACCTGAGGCTGTAATCAGCGCTGCTGCCGATGAAGCTGCCAAATCAGGGCATGAAGGCAAATGGGTATTTACGCTGGCCAAACCAAGCTGGATTCCTTTCCTTCAGTTTTCTGAACGTCGCGATTTGCGCGAAAAAATTTATACCGCATACATCAACAGGGGTGACAACAACAATGAGCACGACAACAAGGCACTTTTCCTTGAGTTGATGCAACTGCGCCGTCAGATGTCCGAAATGTTGGGCTATGAAAACTATGCCGAGTATTTTATTTCGGAGCAAATGGCTGAAAACCCGCAGAATGTGTACGATTTCTTTGACCAAATTTGGGAGCCAGCCCTTGATGTAGCCAAAGCTGAGCGCCAACAGATGCAGGATATCATCGACCGCGAAAAAGGCGGTTTCGACCTGGAAATGTCGGATTGGTGGTATTATGCCGAAAAGTTGCGTGCCGAAAAATACAATATGGATGAAGATGAAATCAAGCCCTACTTTTCGCTGGAGAACGCACGCAATGGAAGCTTTACGCTGGCCAACAAACTATTTGGCCTGACATTTGAAGAACGCCCGGAAATACCGGTGTATCATGAAGAAGTGGAAGCATTTGAAGTGTTTGATAAGGATGGAAGCCACCTGGCCATACTCTACATCGACGCCCACCCAAGGCCCGGAAAGCGCGGTGGCGCCTGGTGTGGAACCTACCGCAGCGGCTCCTACGATGCCGACGGCAACAAAATAGCCCCTGTAGTTACCATGGTGATGAACTTTACCCGCCCGGTGGGCGACAAACCGGCCCTGTTGAGCTGGGACGAAAATACCACCTATTTCCACGAATTTGGCCATGCACTGCACAACTTTTTTGCTGACGGCCATTACAACCGCACAAGCAGAAGTGTGCCACGCGATTTTGTCGAGCTGCCCTCACAAATTCTCGAAAACTGGGCCAGCGAGCCTGCCCTGCTTAAAGAATATGCGCTGCATTACGAAACAGGCAAACCTATTCCTGATGAGCTGATAGAGAAACTGAACAATGCAGGCAACTTCAATCAGGGTTTTGCCAATGTGGAGTACATTGCTGCTTCCATCCTCGACCTGGATTGGCATACCACCCCGGTGGACGCTGATACCGATGTAAATGCTTTTGAAAAAGCATCCATGGACCGCCTTGGCCTGATTGATGAGATTGTTCCCCGCTACCGCACACCCAACTTTGGCCATATTTTCGGCTCAGGCTATGCTGCCGGATACTATGTTTACCGCTGGGCCGGTGTGTTGGATGCAGATGCATTTTATGCTTTTAAAAACTCGGGCGACCTATTCAACCAGGAACTGGCGGATAAATTCCGAAAATATGTTTTGGCTGGAAATGCCCATTGGGAAGGCATGGAAGCTTATGTAAACTTCCGCGGGCAAGAACCCGATATCGAACCTTTCCTTATCCAAAGCGGATTGAAATAATTCAACCCCATTAGATGCACAAAAAAACCGTCCGGATGGGCGGTTTTTTTTTGTAATAAATACCAACCGATATTGATGAAATAGTTCTTTGTTATTTCCTGCTGGCAAAGCGTATGTTATCAAGTAATTACCCCTGGCGCGGATTCCAGGCTTGATACAAAATAAAGATAATCAAGTAACTATCATTGTTGATAGATAGAATTGCATCCTAAATGGCCGGGACCACGCCAGTGAGGAGGGGTTTGTTCCAGAATAATTGGCTTAGAGGCTGAATAAGCATTTGTAAACAAATTGCAACAATCATACTTTTATTTCGTTAAATTTGTACTATGACACAGATACTACAAGACATATTAAAGCTAAGTGTACCGGAACGTATTCTAATATTGGAAGCCATTTGGGATAGCATTGCTGAAAAGGATGACCAGGTAGGATTATCCCCTGATGCAAAGCAACTTCTCGAAGAGAGGCTTGAAGCCCACAATAGGAATCGAGACGAAGGTTCAAGTTGGACAGAGGTCAAAGCCAGAATTAAGGGGCAACTCTAATGTATAAGCTGATTGTAAAGCCTTTTGCCGAAGAAGATGCTGCAAAGGCAGCTGTTTGGTATAACGATAAAAGCAAGGGTTTAGGCAATGAATTCTTACTGGTTTTAGATGCGAAAATCAATGAAATACAACGAAACCCAAACCGTTTTCAGGTAATTTATAAAAACATCCGAAGGGCATTAACCAGTCGGTTTCCCTATGGAATTTTTTTTATAGTAGAGCATGATACCATTTACATTCTGGCAATACTGCATACCAGCAGAAATCCGAAAATCTGGAAAGATCGATAGAAACAATGAGGATAAAATTTGGACGGGTACCACTTCGGGGCGCGGTTCTATGATCCGCAACTCACCAGATAGCATGTATGACCCTCTGGTGTAGCTTTAAGATGCTGAATTGATGCGAATTACAGACTTGATACAAAACCCCCGCTACCGCACGATTGCATCGTGTGGTAACGAAGAAAATAATTTGCTATATTTGTTCCATGAGCCGAAACTACAAATTTCATAACCCGGAAGGGGTTTTCTTCGTAAGTTTTGCAGTGGTTGAGTGGATTGATTGTTGTGGTTAGGTAGAAATTTTGCTTCGCTAAAACCACACGATGCAATCGTGCGGTAGCGGGGAGGATTACTATACAGTTTAGCACTGATTAGTTACAATTACCAAATATTATTATCGAACAAACGTCCGTTCTATCCCTTAAAAGCACTCATAAATGCCGCGCCCAGCTTTTCCTGGTAAGCACTCATTTGCGAAAACACTTTCTTTAAAATCATCTGCTCCATCTCCGTCATTTTTTTGGGTAAAATGGCATTGGTGATTTCCAAATTTTGACTTATCTGCTCCAACTGCCGATGCAAGCGCTGCTGCACCAAAAAATCAAAATGGAAAGCAACCTCATCAGCGGTGGTGTGGTTCAGCACTTTGGCGGCCCGCAACGCCTTGAGCCTTTCCATTGTACCCTTGTGGCGGATATTGTTGTACAAGGCATAGATGCGCACAAACATCACAACGGTAGCAATGCAGTTTTTTACGTCGATAATTTCATTTTTGCGGGGGGAAGTTTCGGTAACGATATTCCCAAAAACATTCAGCGGGGGCTTGAAACTGCTGACCGATTGCGCCAGAAAATAGAAAAATGCCGAACGCCCTTTCATGGAAGCAAAAACATGGTCTTCCAATTCCTTGAACAAAGCCTCATCGCCATATGCAAGCCTCAGGTCGAAGAAAACTGAAATATGCAGAATATTCTCCGGCTCGGCATTAACAATCCATTCCGTAAAATAATCTTTCCACACACTCAGGGGTTGGCACCATTTGGGATTGCTGGCCATATAATTACCCGGACACAAATGCAGCCCGCTCTCGCCCAGGTAAGCGCAGATTTTTGAACCAAATGCCTGAAAATAGGCCTGCAATTCCTCAAGCGGCCTGCTCTCATCATCTGCAAAAATCAGTGCATTGTCCTGGTCCGAATTAAAGGCCAGTTCTTCGCGTCCGGCACTGCCAATCACCATAAAGGCAAAGGGAACCGGTGGTGGCCCCACTTCCCTGATGGCCATTTGGATGATGCGCGTGGTAATGGCATCGTTGAAGCCCGAAACCATTTTGTTTGCATGGCCCACGCCACCCATATCAAGCAGGAGAGGCTTCACCAGCGAAGGTACCAATTGCCTGATGCGTAACATCTCCCGGGCATTGGTCCTGTTATCAATGGCTTGCAGCAGCAATTGCGACGGGTTCAGGTACAGGCCGGAAAGCTTGCTGCGCTCGAGCACACCCACAGTTTCACCTAATTGATTATGAAGTGCAAGGTGTGAAATACGGTGTTTTTCCATCAGACTGAAGGCCTTTGCAAGCGGCTCATCCTGATTGATATATACCACCGGTGCCGTCATAATCTGTGAGGCCATTGCCTCCAAAGGAACGCCTTGTGGAAGGCAGCGATGGGCGATATCCTTGTGGGTGAGTATGCCAATCGGCTTTTGGTTGGCTGTGAGCAACACATAATCTGACTTATGCTGCGCCGTAAATGTTGCAGCCTCACTGATGGTTGCATCGGCCGGGCAGCTGTATGCAGGACTGCTAAACGACCTGACAGCTTCCTGACCCTTTGCAAAAAGTGATTGTAAATTTTGCAGTTGCGGCTCATTTCTTCCGGGGGAACAGCCTTTCAATTGGTTCGGAGTAAGCCATCGCAAAACAGCTGCCCGTCCTCCAAATTTTCGGCCATGAAAAGACTCAGTGTGCAGGCAACTAATTCATTTCCTTTTTCCTGAGATGGATCTGCTTGTTGATGATGCTGCCCTTTTGCCCAAGCTCTGCCAGTAGTTCGCGCAAAACTGCCTTGCTTTCGAGTATGTTTGCGAGTGGTACTTTTTTCATTTCAGCTTCATTGCGGTAGCCGAGCAGTTCAACCACATTCGGGTTGAATTCAAATAATCGTTTGCCTTTGAGCGGCGAAAATGCCGATGCGGCTGTTTTCTGAAATTTGCTGGAAGCGCTGCCGGTAATCCAGCAATTCTGTTTTCCGGCGCGGTGCTCGTGGGTATCGCGCAAGCTGAACAACACCCCTTGCTTGCCGGCAAACTGCACAGGCATAATGGTAAGCACGGCTTCGGTTTGGCTGCCGTCTTTGTAAAGCTTTACCTCATGCTTGGATTCATCTTTGACATTTTCCAAATCCATACCGTGATCTTCACCAAACAATTGATCCACAGGCATCTGCTCCAGATCGGCTGCTGTATATGCAACCAGTTTTGTATATAAGCATTTGAATAGCTGATTTTTGCATTCAACAACAGCATAACGCCTTCGGTGGATGATTCGATGAGTGAGCGGTATTTTTCGCGCGATTCGTGCAGTTGCTCCTCCGCAAGGCGGCGACGGTTTTCGATGTTCAGGCTCTGGTAGGTGATAAAGAAAATGATGAGGCTGATAAAAACTGTAATGCCCAGCAGGATCAATAGCAGCTTATTGGTAAGGGAAGAAATCTCCTTTTGAATATCGTCCAGGTAAATACCTGTGCCGATAATCCAGTCCCATGCCGGAAAAGCCTTTACAAAGCTCAGTTTAGGTACAATATGCGTTGAATCGTCCTTGAGTTGCCATTTGTAACTGATAAAACCCTCCCCTTCGTCCTGTGCGATTTTCAAGGCTTCGATAAACAGTTTTTTGCCATCGGGGTCGGCATAGTCGTGCAGGCTTTGTCCGGTGAGTTCATGCACATAGGGATGCATAATCATTGCAGGCTCCAGGTTGGTAATCCAGAAGTAGTCTTTTTTGTCGGGGCCATAGCGCAGGGCTTCCACCTCGGCAATGGCCTTTTCGCGGGCTTCATGCAAAGTAAGCAGGCCATGCTGTTCATCAAGGTGGTATTTTTGCAAAATGCTCCATGCTGTGTTGGTGAGTTCATGCAGCATATTCCGCTTTTGCTCAATGGCATTGCGCTCGAAAGCAGGAATGATAAAGGCAAAGACTGATACCATAAAGAGCACGATGGCCAGCATGGCCGGCAGCACTATTTTTTGGAAAAAACTGGCTTTAATTACTTTCTTCATCAGTAAATATTTTAATTCTGATTGGTCAGATGGAATCGCCGGAAGAAAAATATTCATGTAAAATAGATATGAATATTTATTCTTCTGGCTCATTTTATAACACAAAGCGGCGATTGGTATTTAACGACATGGCATTTATACTGTTGTTGACGGTATCTAAAATGGCAAACCCATTCACCTGTCCATTGTCGGCCAGGGCAGGTATGCTGATGCTGCATGCTTTGTCCTTCAGCCTTTTTTCGCCAAAGGAATAGTAATCATGCCCATTGAACAATTTGGCCAGCCTGCTTTCGCCCGGCTCATAATAAATTCCCAGGCCCTCGATATGCCTGTGGCCGCAGATGCTTAAAACGCACTCATTTTCGTGCAGAAAACGGAAGTGCCCTGCCATTTTCTTGTTTTCATGCCTGTTAAGCAGCACATAACCTGACAAATTAGGATAAGCATAATGCGAAACCAACACCTTTTTCCCTCCGAAATGGCCAAAAACAAACTCAGGGAGCTTGTCTAAATAGGCCCTGTCATCGTCATTCAATTCCACGGGATAGTCGTCAGCATAATTCCATACTTTGCTGCCCCCAATTTCTACCTTTTGCTCGGGCGAAAGGCTGTACCAATTGTCAGGAAACCTGAATCCGGCACTGTATTTGGGAAACTTTTGCAAATGAAACAAATCGTGGTTTCCGACCACAACGATGCCACAATATTGCCTGATCAAACGAATGCAGGCCCCTGCATTGCGGGTGGCTTCGTATTTGCCACGCAAATAGGGATAGCCGAGAATATCGCCCAAACAAATTATCTGATCGCATTTTTCGCGTTCGATAAGACGGAGGGCTTTCTCCAGGCTGACTACATCCTCGTGTATGTCGGTTATAAAAGCGATGCGCACAAAAAAAGTTTTAATTTTTGGTTCTTCAAATTTAAACAAATCCAGCTTGCGCTCAACAAAAGCTTTCGCAAACATGCGTCCCGAACCTTTAGAGCATGCCAATCCGGAAATTGATATACGGAAAAGTAAAAAAATACGTTATTTTTGTACGCAAACCACCACGATAGCTTATGAAAAAAAAGTATGCCCTGCTGATAACCACCTTGATGATAGGAATGGTCAATTTTTTGAACGCCCAAACAGATAAACTGCCCATGAACCCTGAGAACAACAAAATTCGCTTTCAGGAGGTTGTTACCGAAACAGGCACCAAAGACGAACTCTTTAACCGCAGCATCAACTGGCTGAATAATTATTATAAAGACCCTGTGCGCATTACATCGGTGCGCGATCAGCCTACGGGAAAGATTATTGGCAGGCACACCATTCGCTTGCAATTTACGGATGATGATGGCGTGCGCCGCGACGGGGCTTCGGTGTTTTACGAGTTTACCCTCGAAATGCGCGACGAACGCTACCGCTATACCATTACCGATTTGTTGTTAAGAACAGCATCCCGCTACGAAATAGAAAAATGGCTCAACAAAGACGACCCGGCTTACGACCCCCGCTGGGATGATTACCTGGTGCAAATTGCCAAATATGTGGAGCAATGGTCGGCCAACCTGAAAGAAATGATGAAGCCCGAGCCCGAAAAGGTTGAGGACGAGTGGTAAAATACATGCAGTAACCGCCTTTAACATCAATGCCCAGCCTGTTTTGATTGATTACAAAAAGGATCTCAATAGAAAAATGTACGGCAAATTTTGATTGTACTACAGCGTAAAATGTTTCCTAGAATAAATGCCATTGAAAAAAATAGATATTTTGCACTAATGAAAAAGAAACCTTATTGTTGCCGCATTTTTAATTTCAATTTCAGTATTTTCTATAATAACTCTATTGAATATACAATCGAAAGAGGAATAAATTCAAAGAAGCATATATAGAGGAATGCATGTCTAATTTAGAAAGTCTAAATACTACCAAACAAATTAAATCTAGAATTTGTGATTGTAGTTATGACTATTTATTTAACAAATATGGAGAAGATAAGCCTAAGAATAAGCTTGTAGCTGTGACTAGAATGATAGTTTAGCTATGATTGATTGCATGATAGTAGCTCTTGGCGCTGACAGTCTTACCAGTGAGGATGTGCTAAAGCAATTACAGGAAAATTGACCCCCGATGA
Organism: Bacteroidales bacterium; assembly: GCA_018400955.1. GTDB lineage: Bacteria > Bacteroidota > Bacteroidia > Bacteroidales > F082 > CALAZZ01. The sequence goes on along the minus strand of JAGYLH010000038.1, from coordinate 19,893 downwards.
CGCTTCCTGAAAAATAAGAATGCGCCAGTGAAAAAGTAGGAAATTGTGCAATAAGCTGTGAGGCATGGCATACAATTACATTTTATGAATAATTTTATGTCAATGAAAAGCTTAATGAAATTGTTATTACTGGGTGCAGGAATCGTATTTAACAGCTTGCTATGTTTAAAACCCGCTTTTCGGAAGAAGATCTGAAATGGCTGAATCCCTATAATGAAGGTGATACCCTGATTTTCCGTTCATCTGGGGAGATATGGATACCTCATGGATTGTTCAAAAGGCAATTTATTACCCTGAATGCAATCCAATCGCTCATCATGCAAAATATAAGTATCATACTGCCAGGATCTTCTATCAGAACAGTAAGCTAAATTACAGTTCTGGAGGAAAGCAACTTATCAGTGTTGTAAAGTATGAAGACAGGACTTCTGTAAATCTATTTTATTTAACCAATGGGTTCATGCTTGACAACGAGGAATGGATGAAACTTTTTGTAGATATCATGAATGTCAAACGCATTGAAGCCGAACGTGTTTATGCATTCTCAAACTATCATCCAAAATCAAAACCAGAATATTGAGTTTCTATATTGGCATGATGATTATGGTATCATTAAATACATTACCCATAGCGGGATTGAGTGGAAAGGATTAATTTGGGGTTTGATTTTTAGTGAATTCAGGCATTTTCAACGACAAGTAAAGTTTGCTCTTGATTGATCCCCACAGGCAGACACTGTTTTGGTACTGAAGTATGTCCGATCACTGGCAGATTATGCAATAGTGCAAGAGAAATACTTTTTATACCCCCGCTGGGATGATTACCTCGCACAAATTGCCGAATATGTCGCCCAATGGTCGGCCAACCTGAAAGAAATGATGAAGCCCGAGCCCGAAAAGGTTGAGGCCGATTAGTAAAGTAAGATTTTGAGGGATTGCCTTTGGCTCATTCCATCGCTCTGTGCAGGGCAAAAGTTTTCACTGAAATTTAGGCAGGCAAAAAAAAATCCAAAAGTTCGGTCATTTAGAATTAATAGTTAGTTTTGCCGCAGATAAAAATCCATGACAGCATTATTTGCACATACACTTCTTCTTTCCACATCATGGTCATGGTGGTGGCCCCTCGCGGCCATACATTTTTACATATAATCCCATTGGGGCATTCCGCCCTGTTGTAATCAGCAGCATTACAACAAATTACCTATAAACGCCTTTACAGGCCCCCTTATTTATTTCAAAATTTTATACACAAAATGGAAAGAAAAATACTCCTCTCAGAAACTGAAATACCTCGTTTTTACTACAATATTGTGGCAGATATGCCCAACAAACCACTGCCCCCATTGCATCCGGGTACACGCGAACCCATCACACCCGACCTACTCGAGCCCTTGTTTGCCAAGGAATTGATTATGCAGGAAGTGTCATCGGAACGCTATATAGAAATTCCTGCCGAAGTGCGCAAAATATATGCTCAATGGCGTCCTACACCCCTTTTCAGGGCTTACGGCCTGGAAAAGCTTTTGAAAACGCCCGCAAAAATTTTCTACAAGTACGAAGGGGTTAGCCCTGCCGGTTCGCACAAACCCAATACAGCAGTGGCACAAGCTTTTTATAACAAGGCGGAAGGCATCAAGAAAATAACCACCGAAACCGGCGCCGGACAATGGGGCACGGCCCTGTCCTACGCCTGCCAGCTTTTCGACATGGAATGCGAGGTTTTTATGGTGAATGTAAGCTACCAGCAAAAGCCATATCGTAAAATTATGATGAATAGTTTTGGCGGAATTGTGCATGCCTCGCCTTCTTCGCTTACAGAATCGGGCAGAAAGGTACTGGCCGCCAACCACGGTTCATCGGGCAGCCTGGGGATAGCCATTTCCGAAGCCATTGAAAGGGCTGCCACCGACCCAACAGCCCATTACGCCCTGGGTTCGGTATTGAACCATGTGCTGCTGCACCAAACCATTATCGGGCAAGAGGCCGTAATACAAATGGAAAAGGCCGGCCTGATGCCTGATATTGTTGTTGCGCCTTTTGGTGGCGGAAGCAATTTTGCCGGCATTGCTTTTCCATTCCTGCAAATGAACTTACAAAACAAGGACAAAATCCGGTGTATTGCTGTTGAGCCAACATCATGCCCCAAGCTCACCCGTGGTGAATTTAAATATGACTTCGGCGATACGATGGGGCTTACCCCCTTGCTGCCGATGTACACCCTGGGGCACGATTTTATGCCCTCGCCCATACATGCCGGTGGATTGCGCTATCATGGGGCCGGCGTTATTGTGAGCCAGTTGCTTAAGGATGGACTCATCGAAGCACAGGCCCAGACGCAATTGAAATGCTTTGAAGCGGGCATGCAGTTTATCAAGGCCGAAGGCATTATCCCTGCACCCGAAGCAACCCATGCCATTGCCTCGGTGATTGATGAAGCCATCCGTTGCCGCGAAGAAGGTAAGTCGGAAACGATTTTGTTCAACCTCTGCGGACATGGTTATTTCGATATGTCGGCTTATGATGCCTACCTTTCGGGACAACTGGTGGAGACAGATGTAAATGGAAGCCAGATTGCGGCATCCATTAAAAGCCTTGATGCTTTGCAACCGGCCTGAAAGCCATGAACCGGATTTCTTTTGTGGAAATCCGGTTCTTTTTTTTGATCTTAACAGTTAACAATTCGTTCCTGATTTTTGAATATAAAACTGGCTAAACCCTGCTTCAAAGGAGAATGGCTGTATGTCATATATGTGTTTGAAAAATCTATTTTTACTTTTGGCTTGACCCAAAAGTAACAAAAGGTCAAGACTGCAAATTATTTTCACACAAAAGCTACGGCACCTGACCCCTTTCGCGATCCAAGCCGGCAGGGGACTTTTAAAATAATTTTGGAATACCCCTTCAATCATCAAATTATTTACTCAAATACGGGTTCAACGCCCTGCCTTGAGGATAGCTCGTAAGGCCTGCACACATGGTCAGCCGCCTTGTTTTGCAGCGAAAATAACTTGAGGTCGGAAGCGCATTCTATGACAGCACTTCCACGGAGGCTTAATGTATGACCACAATCATGAAATTGATCAAACAATTCCAAGACCTGTCTCCACCTTTTATGGCAAGCTTCTATCGGGCTGGGTGCGCAGCCCTGCGCCAAGGTGAATAAAAAAAACAGCAGCACCTTGAACCTGGTTGAAGAAAATCCGCGATCCCGACTACATCTATGGCCATACACTAAACTTAAAGCATTTATTAAAGAACGCGATCATAAGTCAGATAGATTACTTGAATGCATTTCGTTTTTTTTATATTTTTGAAGTGTGGAAAGAGATGGCATAGACATCGAAAAAATAAAAAATCACTGGATAGCCAGGTCAGAAAGTGAGATTTTTCAACAAACTGGATTAAAAACATTCCCCAATTAAGAATATGGATAAAAACGATGCTATAACAATTGCCAAAAAGTATATTGAATCAGTAAACAAGCAATATAAGGTTCAAAACGCCTTTCTTTTTGGATCGTTTGCCCAAAACACAAACCATGCTGATAGTGATATCGACATTGCCCTGGTGTTTGACGAGGTTGATGATTTGATTGACCTGCAAGTTCAGCTGATGCAGATTCGCACAGATGATAATCCGATGATTGAACCCCACTCTTTCAGAAGCTCATAATTCCATTTGACCAATCCTATCGTTGCTGAAATCACAAAAAACGGGATCGAAATATTCAGTACCGCAGCGTAAAATGTTTCGAGAACAAATGCTATCGATTTCCAAAGAAAACCAATAGATCTAAAAGTATGTATAAATTGAACATTGCATGATATATTACCCAAACAGATTCATAGCAGGCTCAAGATTAATAGAATTAATAACTCAAACACTTATTTTTTTGGCAGCTACTTGGGCTTGGAGCTTATTGAAGTTTGATCTTATGTTTTTCGGGAGTAGTCTTGCCGAATCCAATCCCTTATTATATTCGATTACAGGGGCTATCTCTTTTATCGTTTATAAATTTTTATCAACCCATACAGTTGTAGATAAACTTGAACTTTGTAATGAAGAAAAACTGATTAAAATTGAATATTACTTGTTTCACACAATGAAACAAAAAATCGCAATTAAACACGAAGATTTCTCATTCTATTATAGAGATGATCTTCTGCATTTTGGCGGTTCAATAGGTATTAGGATCTTTAGCAACAATAAATTCAAAGTTAAGCTAAATGCAAAAAACGGTTGGAAGAAAGAACAAATTGAACAGATTATTCAGGAATTTCTGAAGATTACTAATGGCCAAACAAGAAAGAAAAGTTATCTATGATACAAGATGAAAATAAATAAGTTGTTTTTTTTTAAAATTGGATTAATTTGGTTGCTTTTAACAACCCTCACACTTTCTGTTTTCTGTCAAGAAGAAACTAAATTACGCTTTCATATAAGAAATCAAAGCTTTGAGAGGAATATCGTTTTAGATAATAAAACGGGAAAGGTTGATAATAATGTTTATCCCGATACGCTTATATATCTCAAGGATAAAATAACTCTTTTAAAGGTTAATAGGGTAAAAAGTGATATAGGAACAGGTTTATTTTTCTTGTCTGAAAGGGATCAAATTATTGAGTATGCAGTCGACAATTGGTCTTTTGTATTGGACGTTTACCTTGTAGATTTTGATAGAGATGGTGTTGATGAAGTTCTTACTATATGGAGCGATGAATCTGTCTTTTATATCAAAATCTATTGCCAATATAAAGGTATTAATTTGTGCTTTAAATCTGATGTTATCGGAAATCCAGAATTGTGGAATGGGAATATAATTAGCATAATCAAAGATGATGTGTTAATCTTTTATCAAGAAGAAGATGGCACACATGTAAAGTCACATCTTGTATTCAATAAACATCTTAACGAATTTGCAATTAAGGAATTAGAACGAATTAATCCATAATTAAAAACAAAAATCCATGATAGTTTAGTGTTAACACATCTGTTACGGATTCCAAACCACCGTACTTGCAAAAACAACAAAATTCCTGTTTTTTAACCCATGATCCCCAACTACCTCATCTCCCTCGACGATGCCATACATGGCCAGAATACAACAAATCAACCCAATCCATCCACACCCACATAAAATTCGCTAATTTTGTACCTGGCAATAAAAATTACATACCCATGAATGTAACCGAAAAAAGAGAATTCATACACAATTACCTGCGCCGAGCTGATGAAGGCACAATCAATGAGTTTTATGAGAAGCTGCGCCAGGAAGAAGTTATGAAACAGAAACTGGAAAACAGGGCCCTAAAATCGGAAAATGACATTATCGCAGGGAATGTATATACCAGGGCCGAGGTTGTGCAAAAAACCAAATAAACCCCAACTGGCGGGGATATGCAATCCGTGCCACTTTAAAAACAAAGTGAGTAACATAGTTGAAACCCAAAATCCAGAAAAATGAAAAGTTTATTATTATTGTTGATTTTTCAATGTCTAGGATGTGTTCCAATGATTAATAAAGCCGATTCTTCTTCAAAATCTTTGAATTACATGGGAACTCAGAATTCTATATACATAGATTTTCAAGGTGGCTTTCTGAATGACACCATTAGTATATTCGAAAATGACGTTAAAATTCTTACAGAAGTAATAAGCACGAATGAGGTGTTAGGGTTTGCCTATCGATACGAGTTCTCTATGAAAGATTCTATTAATAATTTAACAATAGCACTATTCCATAATAACAAAAAGTTCAGGCTTGATCTTAATTCTTTTTCATCCAATTATGTTGGTGTAGGGTTTGACGAAGAATTTGGTTTAAGACTTCAATTTTTTGATAAGCCCTTTCTTTATGAATAGATAAGCGAATGCTTTTTTTGCTGTATCAATCAGTAAAACAACTCAACCAAGGTCTCAGCCTTATCTCTATCCTTAAACCGGACTGGGTGCGAAAATAGCACCAGGGTAAATAAGAAAAAACTTTACCAAACCCCTATTTCAATGGCAAACCAATTTTAAACCCGGCAGAAAATGAAACCGGTATTTCTGCGCCGATGGTATATCCGTAATGGTAAACTTCATTTATATAGTCATAACCGTCATTTAATTTACTGAATGAAGCAAATCCGTAGCCCACTCCGGCGTACACATCCAACAGCAAAGTGTTGTCAATAATCCATTGCTTGCCCATCACCAGTTGCAATGCTGCCGAAATAACCGAAACACGGTTTTTTTCCGTACTGCTGTAACTATAATAGTTGTAACCAAAATCGGCTGCATAATAACCAATCATAATCTCTGGTTTCAGATAGCTGCCCTTGAGTGGTTGTGCATATTGCAAGCCATGCTGAAACCGGTCGGGAACAAAAATAAATTTGTAGCCGGCTTTCAGCAGCATGCCTGCTGCCTTGGGATAGGGCGCATATACGCCAAGGCCAATGATCCCCATTGTCCCTTCGATGCTTCTTCCCCTTTCCAGCTTTCGCTCATAAGTAAAAGTGGTGTTCCCGCTTAGGGGCGACAGAAATTCCATCTTTAGGGCACTGGTCCTGGCCGGCACCTGGCCCTCTATTTCAGTATCGTCCTTATCAAAGCGCAGTTCGATGCCGTTTTCAAATACTACTTTTGATACAGCATCCTTGCTGATAAAGTATATGGAATCAACCGGATGCCCGGGGAATTTGTATTTTACAGCATCTTCCTCGATATTGAGAATTAAACAGTTCATGATCTCGTTGTTGCGTTTGAGGATTATATCTTGTCCGAACAGGAACTGCGCAGACAATAGCATTACCAGCACGCCAATTAATTTGGTTTGTTTCATGGGGCTTTTATTTGTTTTGTAAAGATACACCAAAAGACAAAAGGGTTGCAATTTTCAGTCAATTATCGACTAAATCTTGTTTTGATGTGCAGGGGATTGTATTTATTGATTCTGAATCCAAAATCTCTTTGTGCAACTCTATGTTCCGCCCATGCGGAATCGTGTAACTTTGTGATATAGCTATTTTACAGAGAGCCACCAAGAAGACACTATTCCGCATATGCGGAACACAAAGAAAAACCAAGGCCAATTGTATTATGCGCCTTTTTCAGGCTAATTCATCAACTAATTTGGTAAGATAGATTCTTAACTACAACTCACCGCGAACAGTTTTCTCTCCACATCCCACAACATAAATGGCTGTTACCGCAACAATATTCGGCGCCTGAAAGTGCTCGCTGCAAATCGATGGCCACCTGCGCCTTGCAATGCGTTGGATATTGATTAAATGCCGAGCTGAAATATTATCGGTGGTGATGTTTTTGCCGCCGGTGCCGCAAGCCAGCGTCATGGAAAGGTTGCAAGCCATTGAAAGTGCCGCCAAGCGCCCTGCGACGAAGGTTGGTTCACGACGATGCGGCCTGCATTCATGGTTTCGGCAAAATAGCGGATTTTGGCCTCATCTTCGAAAATATGCTGGCCGTATGCCCCAGCCCCCTCCGTATCCGGTTGATCCTGGCGGCAGCAGGCGATACACCATCCAACCTCACTTCATAATAGAGCTAAGATGGGGGCTAATGTTTCTGAAACTCAAAGGCGAAGAAATACCGACAGTCTCAAAGGAGCTATTAAAACCGTGGTATCTTGCGGCGTAAACCCGGCCATTCGGGCAATTTCATGGGCCGGTTTTCCAATTACCGCTGCCTGCATCACCTGCTGCGCCATGTTAAAGCAACGGGTTCCAACTTGGCTATCTCTTCCTTGTTCAGCGAAATAAACTTCCCCCTGCTCCTGAACTCACCTTCAAGCTTCAGCATTGTAGCGCGAAACCACAACTGCCTGCTCGCTGGCACAAATGGTGCCGTTGTCGAGAAAGTCTTGGAAAGCAATATCTGGTCAACGGCAAAGCCACATCCGTTGTTTTTCCTACATACACAGGCACATTACCGGGCCGTGCCAATTGTAGGATTGCCGGGCTGTAGGCAGCACGCACCAGCCCTACCAGACCGGTAGCCCGGGATCAGAGGCCGTTTTTATGGGCCATAAAAGGCAATCACCTCATCTTTATTCCGCGTTGGAGCCATTGGATGCAATGGGCAGGTGCACCAGCTACGATGGCCGCTTCATAACGCAAATTCGTGCTGCTGATACTGCTGCATTTACGGGCTGCACCATGCGGACTGATCACCAAAGTTTGCATGTTTTGGGCATAATCAGTATTTTGAACAATACCGTACTTGTGGGGTTGGTTACAGGCGCTTAATGGCAAAGATGGGGCCAAGCGGACGGAGCTATTTCGGTAATACCGCTCACAGGATCATCAGAGACAATGCCAACAGCAATAAAATCCTTTGATATCGTCGTACACATGCTTCGTAATAATGATATTCTTAATCACTTTATCTTGTTTGCCGATTCCTGTCTCTGATGGGCCATTTCAGCCAGCTTAAGCGGTTATTAGCGCTGCTTCATCACCACCTTTAAAATGCTGTCGTTTTTGCCTATCGAAACCGGAAAAAATATCGCTGCCCTGACGGGCATTATCCATCACTTCGTCAATATACACCTGGTTAATTGGTAGGTCGTTCATTTGTTATGCTGTATGGAAATTTTCATCTGTATATTTTTTATTCTTTAGCGGTCAGATGGAATCGCCAAAAGAAAAATATTCATGTAAGTAGGTATGAATATTTATTCTTATGGCTTATTTCATTTTCAGAAAACGAAAATAAACATCTTTATGCAAAAACAGGTTTTTGCAGATGTAAGCATGCTGATAACAAGCGGGAATATTGAATCAAGTCAATGGCTGTAATATGGGTGGCAACTTCTACACTGAAAGCAAAAATGCTGATCATATCGGTCATTGATTTTGGTTGGGCTACTGTTTTAGCCCCATCCTCCCGGCAGAGGCCTGAAACTTGTTTTGAATTACTTCAAAACCTGCCATAGTCTCGAGAAGACAAGTCAAAGTGCAAAACATCAGTAAACTTACTTTTATGATGCGCATTGGGATGCACCTTGCCTTTGCGTTTGATCTTTTTGCACTTCTTCCGGGCAAGGCGATGGTTTGTTTGCAGGCATCCGGAGCAGCAATGGTTCCTCTTTTCGGCACATGCAGGGCATTGGATAAACAATATATGGCAGGCATCGTTGGCACAGTTCGCATGGGTATCGGCTGCCTGTCCGCGTTGGTGGCAACGTGCAATTACATCATCCGTAACCCGCTCGCCCATCCGGTCGTCAAAAACAAGTTCTTACCAATAAATTTGCTTTGCAACTCAAGCTTTTTCACCTGATGGGCATAATTGATCACCCGCCTTTCAGTTTGAAACACATTTTTTAAACCCCTTATGACGCAGGTAGGCAGAAAACTTTTTCATAAGCGAATGCCTCCGGTGCAATACATCATTACATTGTCAGGTTCTGCTGCTCCAATCATATCCACAATCAGGATGGATTCCTTGTAGGTGTCCACATCCGGCAAAATGGCTCCTTCAAATCGCCCACCTCATGCTCAACAATGGTTTCACAAGGTCGATAACCACCGTATTGGGGCTGTTCAGTTTCGTTGAAAGCATGGCATCCAAATGCTCACCCACATCATAAATATCAAACGAACTGTTGTTTAACCCATCAGAAAGCTGTGCTTCACCAGGATTTTTAATTTGTAAAAGTTTGCCATCGTCCTCAACAGCCTTGTTGGGCAGCACGTTTGCGAAACTCATGCCCTTTGTGCCAAATAGCTTTCAAAGCTCCCATCGTTGCTCTGGCACACTGCATTGGGAGTTGATGCCTTCGCCGGCAACATAGATCCGCCCAAAAACCTGTAAGTGCTGAAACTGCACATACAGCTCATCCCTGAATGTATGGATAAGCAATTTCTATAAATTTATAAACGAAACCGTTATACGCCTGAATGGTTTCAGGCATTCAGACGCTGCTTTAAGATTTCCTTGTCAGTTTTGTTGTGTAGAATCATTCTAAATAAAAATGAAGGCAAAAGTAGGAAGAATTGGCTTTTGGCAGGTGTTGTTCCCAATATTTCTGAACCACATAAGCAAAGAGGACACATAGAAAAAACTACATAGAGATGCTTTTGAAACTTCGATGTGGATGTTTATGTACCCTCTGTGTCTCTTATAAAGACTCTTTTAACGTCCTCAGCTTGCCTCGAACAGCTCGATAACCTTTGGAATCACCTGTGTCGCTTTTTCCATACTTTCAGGCAGGATGCTTACTCTTATTTTCCATAGTTGCCCGGCGCCCTGCAAAAATATTCGGGCAGGGCAGCCCCATATATGACAGCGCGATCAATCCGTCCCTCCCCGAATGGAGTTTTAATGATGGGTTCGATGCCAGGATTCGCGTATGGCTTTTTTCGGCTATGGCCACAATATGGTAAACCGGTTCCACCTTTTCGCGCATATTGTAATACTGGTCATTGAGCTGCAACCTGTATCGTCCTCCCCGTATTTGCGGTTCCTCAAAACACAGCTATATCCGCATCAAATTCACTTTTTATCTTCAAACAATTGCATGTCGTGGTCGCGCTGCAATATATTGTATCTCAGCCATAACCAACCACGCCATCAAACTTGTTGATATGAAAGAAAACCTTCGTAGCCCTCCGTATGCTCGGACGCTCAAAAACCGGCAGCATCTCATTGAATTCATGACCTATCAGGATGGCGTTTTTCATCTTGCCCTTGGCTGTGCCGGGATGTATGTTCCTGCCCTGGATTTGTACCCTGGCAAAAGCTGCATTGAAGTTTTCATACTCCAGTTCGCCAATTTCGCCCCCAGCTCGGGAGTATGGCAATATGCCCCAAAATTTCTTTACATCAAAATAATCCACTCCACGACCGATTTCTTCATCGGTGTAAAGCCTATTTTTATTGTACCATGCTTTATTTCAGGATGCTGACACCAGGAATTCAACCGCAGTCATAATTTCGGCAATACCGGCTTTGTCGTCGGCTTGCTAGCAGGGTGGTTCCATCGGTTTGTAATTAATGTTTGGCCGTAATTATTTAGCTGCTCATGCAAAACTATGCCCTTGTCAACAATTTTTCGTGAGTGCTTGTTGATACTATCTTGTTTTAAAGATTCTAAGCCTCCTGAGATTTTGCTATTTGCTGCTGTAAGTTTTTATTCGTCAAATATGCTATTCTCGGGAAGGTTGTTTTGTAAAATCAGTGGATATCAACATTTTTGGTATTTGTGGTGTTACGGTAACAATATGGGTAAATATTTGACATTCAAGATGTGGTCAACATACCTTTGCCAAAACTATAGATTTGTGCGAAGACCACCTCATATCGGCATTACTAAAACGCATTGATGAGCTCACATTGCGCCTCGATCAGGCGGAAAAACGAATTGTGGCCCTCAAGGCTGAAAACAGTGAACTCAAAGCCAGGCTGTCGAGCAATAGCAAAAACAGCAGCAAACCGCCTTCAGTGATGGCTATACCAAGAAACCGGCGTTTCCCAAGCAGGCCAAAAGGAAAGCATGGCGGACAAATTGGCCGTGGCAATACGTTGCGCCAATCACAAAAACCAGATCAAATAGTTAGTTGCAAGCCTGCCAATTGTACATACCGGGCATTCTTTAAATGAGCAGGAAATGGAGTTGTCAGAAAAGCGGCAGTTATTCAGTGCCACAACCCAAACTAGAAGTCACCGAATACCAGATATACAAAGGCACCTGTCAGGCTGCAGAGTTGTCCCGCAAGGCTTGGCCCCCTGTGGGTCTGGCAAATTCCCCTGTTCAATACAGCAATAATGTAAAGGCATATGGCTGTGTTGTTGAACGTACAAACTGCTGCTGAAAATACAGCAATTGTTTGTGATTGTTTCTCTTGCCCCATAAACGAGTCATCGGTTTATTCAGCATCCTTGCAGTGCTATAAGGACCTTGATGAAAGTGAGCAAATAATCAAATCAAAAGTGGCCCAAAACAATGTTGTACATGTTGATGGAAACAGGCTTATGGGTTGAAGGCCTTTTGCGGTGGCTCCATACTGCTTCATAAACCTCTACTACACCTATCTTTTTGTGCATGACAAAGAGGAGGGCAAGCACTACAAAGCGACAAATCAATCATAAACAACTTCACAGGATGGCTTGTCCATGATTGCTGGGGCAGTTATTTCAAATTTACCGGCACCAAACATGCCCTTTGTGGTGCCCACAATATCAGGGAACTGCAAGCCGAAATAGAAACAGGCCAAAGCAAATGGGCCAAAACGCTTAAAACGTTTTTAATGCATGTGTATGAAATGCCCTTTCAGCAAAGGGCAGTGCAACGGCAAAAAATAATATCAAGGTACAAGCGTATATGCCAATTCGGTCTAAAGGCTGAACCCCCGCCCATAAAAACCCCCGGAAAACGGGGGCGGATGAAAAGGACAAAAGCCAGAAACCTGGTCGAGCGCCTGATCAGAGAACAAGATGCAGTGCTTGCCTTTGCTTTTAACGAAGAAGTCCCATTCACAAACAACCTTGCAGAAAGGATATCAGGCCTGTAAAGTCAAACAGAAAATCTCAAACTACTTTGGTCATTCAAAGAGAATCAAATCTATGCCAGGATAGAGGATTTGTTTCAACTGCCAGAAAACAAGAAGCAAACGTGTTCTCAGAATTATGTCATACTTTTGATGGTTACAATTTCGTGACGGAAGGGGTAGCTAAATAATTACGTTTGGCCTTTATAATTTTTCCAATTCCGGAAAATCGGCCACTTTCATATACATCTAATTCCCTGTTCAGAACCCCTCCGGAATAGTTTTCAATCATGGGCCCTGATGTTGGCAGCCGCCATATCGGGACTGCTTTGTCAACATGTGCCAGAAAACCAGCCACAGGCAGCTCTTTATCGGTATTGGCAGGCAAAGTGGCCATCACATAACCATGCTCGTCCATATGTGCATCTTCAAGGCCAAAACTTTTTGAGTTCATCGGCACGCGCCACCAACAAGTCAAATTGCTTGGCTGTGCTGGGGAAAGTAGCTGAATTGGGATCACTTTGGGTGTCTATGCTGATATAGCGGAGAAGCCTCTCCAGGAGTTTTTGTTTAAACATGCTTTTGTTTTATTAAAAATAACACTATGTGGCTGCTTTTCAGCACATGGCCAAATAAACACTTTGCTTACTGTGCCTCATAAACCACGGTGGCTACAAGTGTTCCTACCATGTTGAGTGTTTCGCTGTCAATCTGGTCCATATTGTCTTGCAGGGTATGCCAATAATCAAAAAATGACCCATTAGAACTATCCGTATCAAATGAATGATATTGATGGTTGGGATGCCGGCTATTCTGTTCAGGGGAATGTGGTCATCATTGATAGGCGGGCCGGGCTTGTTGGAAAAAACATGGCCATAACCCAGCTGGCTGGCTCTGCGCCATACCTTGTCGAGCACCCATGATGCATATTGCTGCGAATAGTATTCGCGATGGGAAAACAGCACCTTTTGCCCCAGCCATATCAGCAGTATGCCATAGCTGGCATTGTAAGCAGGCCGAGTGCATATTTTTGGCCCAGTGCTGCGAACCCAAGGCCCAATAATCATCTTTTGTATCGCCATAGGTACGTTCATCATTGTGGCCCGTAATCTTCAGGTCGAACAAAATGATGTCAACACCAAGGCTTTTATCGAGAGTTTTCATTGAACATCCTCGCCAGTTCAATCAACTTCCCTGCCCCCTTTATGCCATCATTGGCCCCATCAATTGGGGTGCGGCGGTTAGCTTCAACAGGGTCAAAATCAGCATACGGCCTCGAATCCCAGTGTGCTGCAAGCAAAATCCGCTTTTTGGCCTCCAGGGTTAAAAGAGGCAATTATATTTTGGCCATCAGCCGTCCTATTGTAAACCCTGGTCCGGAACCGCTGCACGATAAGCGTATCGGCATAGCCTCCAAGTTTTTGGGCAAACCAGGAAGCCGCTGCTGTATGCGCCTCTGTTCCAGGAACACGTGGACCAAACAACACCTGTTTTTCAACAAAATAATAAGCTGAATCCGCGTTAAATAAAGGAACCACTATCGATTTGGGTTCCTTCGCTGTGCGCTGGCCAACAGTGTTTTCTGCTGGCCCGTTGCACGAAGCTAAAAACAACACGATCAGGATATAAAAAATAACTTTTTTCATTAATTGCTGCTTTTGAATGAACGTCAAAATGACGGGCAAATTAAGCAAAGTTTGGTTGACCTGTTTCAGTTTTATGGCTTCAGCTAACAGACAAAATTTGTCTTTGCATTTGTTAACAAAGAGGTTAAAAAAGCACCTATATTATGTCAATGCAAAAATAATCTATTTTTGTGCAATCAACACAAAATCATTATAATGAAAATTTGGACCCTTTTAAGGCCTTCAGCCTTCATGATTGCCCTATTGTTTATGGCAATCAATTTGCAAGCTTCAAATCACCACCAATGTTGCGGCCCTTGAGGCTTTGCAGCCCAGAAAGAAGTAGAATTTCTGGATCAGCAGCAGCGTGTGGCAACCTATGCTGCTAGACACAATATTGCTGTTTTGGCACGAATTCGAGGATGGAACCGTCATCCAGCTTATATGGATGTTATAGACGACAAGCCAGTTTATAATCATACCCACAATGTGGGAGCAGCCATCACCACACGTGCCAACAGGCTTTGGAAACGGCAGCAGTGGCCTGGAATATCCGGTGAAGGCTATGACAAACTGGGCGAATGGGATGGCGGTGCCACAAGGTTATCCCATCAGGAGTTTACGGATAATGGCCCTTCAAGGGTAATACAATCGGACAATGCCACATCGCTTTCAGCCCATGCCACCCGTTGCCGGAACCCTTGTCGGCGGCGGTGTGAATATCGAAGCCAAAGGCATGTCGTACAAAGGTTTTCACAAAGCTTACGGCTGGAACAATGCCGAATCGGAAATGGCAGCTGCCGCGTCTGGAGCCTCGAAATATCAGACCATTCCTATGGCTGGCTTACCGGCTGGCACAGTTCAAACGGCAATTGGACCTGAATAACGACAGCAGCATATCGCCTGTAGAAGACTGGAGATTTGAACTTTATATGGCAGTCGCTCACGCGAGGTGGGACATCATTACAAATTTGGATGTTTAATTACAAAATCAGCGGGCAACGACCGCGGGCGGGGCCCAGCTATGCAGGCCAACCCGGTTATGCTGAAAAGATGGTGGCAATGACGGATTTGATTGCATCAGCGATGGCGGTATTTCAAAAACATCCTTACCGTTGGTGCTGTGCAGGAAGTGCTCAATTATACCGGCCCTTCAGGTGTGTACTTATGAGCGGTTTCAGCGGCTGGGGGGCCACCGATGATGGCCGCATCAAACCCGATGTGGTTGGAAAGGTGTAAGTGTTTATTCCTCAGCTTCCAATTCAAATAAGCTCCTATTCAATACAACGGCACAAGCATGTCGTCTCTGCCCAATGTAGCCGGAACGATGGCCCTGTTGCAGCAATATTGCCAGCAAACACATGGCGGAAGTGCCTATGCGCGCTTCCTCCCTCAAAACCCTCGGCAATCCATGCAGCGCTGACGAAGCAGACCCACATACAGGCCCCGACTATATTTACGGATGGGGGGCTGGTGAATGCCGAAAGAGGGCTGCCAACATCATTTTCGGAAGACAATGTGATGCAAAGAGCGTCATTGATGAAATTGTACTCAATGATGGCGAAACTTACGAGCGCGTAGTTTCAGCTTCCGGGAAACCAACCATTTAGAGGGTAACTATTGTTTGGACAGACGTACCAGGCTGTTCCCCCTGCTGCACTCAATGCCCGTGTACCCGTTATCTCGTTAACGATTTGGACCTGCGCGAGAGATGGTGATGGCAATGTGTATTATCAGCCACCAACAGCTCGGACCCCGACAACCCCACAGCAGCAGCCACAACCGATGGCAAAAATTTTGTTGACAATGTTGAACAGGTATTGCTGAACCTGAAGCGGCCGATTACACCATCTTTTATTGACCACGATGGCTATGACGAATGACTTTGGGTGTTTTCCATTATCATCAGTGGTATTGACGAGCATACCGGTGTTCCGCTTTGCTCCAATGGCCTGATTTCGCCTGCCGATGTCGGACGGGCACAGTGTGTTGCAGGAAATTCGCTGGTCACCAGCGCCTTTTGCCCAAGCAGCTACGAAACGTTTTCTGGGAACAGATGGCGAAGGAGCTCGAAACCCCTACCAATATTATCAATGGCGAAAATGTAGCCTTGAATTATCTGAGTGGTTGATGGCCTCAGAAATAAACGAAACCTTATTTGCAGGTGATCCGCGCAACAGCCAGGGCACGGTGAAGAATGTGAGGCTATCTGGAGCTTTGCTACCATGCCTGCCATTATGGAATTTCCTTACCTGATGGATGTGCAGGATGTGTAGTTCCCAGCTTTGCCTGACTATTGGCAACAGATTGACACCGATCAATCAAGCTGGCATAGTGTCGCCGTGCCCAGGCGCTGGTTCCAAAGCAATGGCTTGTATGAACAGCTCAATATTTCCCTCACCCAATTTTGATACCTGGCTGATATCGCAACCCTTACAGGTAGAAGCTGTGAATGAGTGTTAAAGGTGACAGCTAATTACCGCAACCTGTTGCCCGACGCTTGCCGAAGACATGAGTATGTACTGGGGCACCGAACCAAATCCGTTTATGCTTACCAACCCAGTATTGCATTTCAACGGAGCCCCGAAAGATACCGATTGGGTTTATGCTGAGGCCGTTTTAATTCCCGAAACAGATGGCTTTATTTACCTGAGCTGGCATGCACATACCGAGTGGTTATGGTATGTTGATTGATGATATTATGGTGTATGATTGGGGGCTTGTAAGCACTGCCGAGTTGGACGAGAATATTGCGCATAGTAAGTGAAGATGGCGAACTTATCGTTAAGGCCAGCGAAGCATTCAATAATGCAAAGCTTACCGTGAATGCAGCCGGACAAATTGTTCACCATGCAGCTATACCAAAATACCCAGCATATCGCCAGCAGCTTAAAAGCCAGGCCCGGGCATTTATATTGTTACCATTCAGGATGGAAGTGCTGTTACAAACCAGAAAGTGTTTGTTCGGTAAATCCATGAAAAGAATTCCTTTAAACAAAGGCTTCGCAGTTTTACAATTGCGAAGCCTTTGTTTTTAATACCATTTGGGCAGTGGTGCGGCTGCGTTGCTCAAGCAAAATATGCCTCCCCTTACACATCTCCATAAGCACTTGATCGTTGTAGTGCCTGATGGTGAGCAATTCGAGTCCGTATTGTATTTCCATGCGATAGGATTCGTGAAGCACCGACAACAAGGCGTTTAGTTTCGCCTCTTCATAGTCAGCACAAAATGAAAGGCTTATGGCAGAAACCTGGATCAGGTTGGCATGCACATCAAGCCCGGCAAGCATTCCAAATAGCTTGTGTAGCTGTGTTCGTTCATAAAACTGAAATCGCGGGGGCTCACACTGCAAAGCATTTGATTGTCCTTAACGATAAAGGAAGGTGTCCGGCTATCAAATCCGCCGTATATGATATCGGCGGCTTAACCGTTAAATCAGAAAATGACTGAACCAACAAGGGTATTCCCTTGTTTTCCGAGGTGGTTTTATTGTTTTGGATGGATGACGCTTGCCCGTAATACGCCAATTCGATGGCCTCTCCCCATAGGAGATGTTGGTCAATTGACCAGCCTCGCCGAATCTGCAGGATCGGCGTTTAGCAAACTCGGTACATCTTTCCATATCACACCTCTTCCCCATCTGGGCAGTAAGCGAAATAGCAGCTGTGTAATCAGAGCCTTCCTTTCCCAAGCGTGGTGGTATGGCCAACCTCATCCGAACCAATAAAACCACCACGACAAAACAATCCCACTTTTCCAGTTTTATTGTTGTGATATGATTTTCGGTAACAGACCAGTTTACGTTTGCCGCCCGGTAATGGCCATCCGTTTTTATGCATGTGCGGGCATCCAGCAACCGACACTCCAAACCACACTTATTGAGGTAAGCATGCACAATGGCTGTTGAAATCAATTCGCCAAAGCAGATGGTTTGGTCATAATGAAAATCATAGGGCTGGTCACAAAGGGCTTTCATCTGCCTGTCGAGCCCGCTGAAAAGCTGATTAAGTTGGTTGAACAGATCTCTATCATCTTCCGTAAAAACATCCTGAACAAGCTGGCGGTGATAATTTTTAAAACCTTTAAATAGCTGATCATAAA
This sequence comes from Bacteroidales bacterium, assembly GCA_018400955.1. GTDB lineage: Bacteria > Bacteroidota > Bacteroidia > Bacteroidales > F082 > CALAZZ01. Next base: position 1,673 of record JAGYLH010000038.1, on the reverse strand, counting down.
ATGCTTGCTCATTATTTCGGACTGCATGAAGCAAGGTTTCAAGGGCATTGGTGGATTTGCCCATTGCGGAAAGCACAACTACCAAAGTCGTATCTTGATATTGCAGCAAAATGGAAACAAGGTTGCGTAAGGCATCGGCATTTTTAATGGAAGCACCGCCAAATTTGAACACTTTCAGCATGTAATTGAAATTTGGTGTTGGATTAACAAGCAAAAGTAATATATTTGTCCTAGAACGACTGCTATAAGAGCAAGATATCTAAACCGCTTATATACAACACCAAATACCAAACACATGAAAACACTCGTTGAATTTATCTGGGAACAACAAGAAATTGTAGGCACTGCCACAGGCGAATTTTCGCGCCTGCTGAACGATATTGGGATAGCTGCCAAAATTGTTAACCGCGACGTAAACCGGGCCGGCCTTTCAGGCATTATTGGCGATGACGGGGGCGTAAATGTTCAGGGCGAAAACCAGAAAAAACTGGACGTAATGGCCAACAATGAGTTTATCAAAGCCTTGCGCAATGGAAAACAATGTGCCGCCATTATTTCTGAAGAAAATGACGATGTGATTGTTTTTGATGACAAAACCACTAAAAATGCCAAGTATATTGTGGCCCTCGACCCCCTCGACGGTTCTTCAAACATCGAAGTGAATGTATCCATAGGTACCATTTTTGCCATTTACAAACGTAAGTCTATCGGCACAACAATTACCAAAGAAGATGTGCTTCAGGCAGGTACCGAACTGGTCTGCGGCGGTTATGTAATTTATGGATCATCCACAATGCTTATTTACACAACCGGTTTTGGTGTACATGGATTTACCTACGACCCCACCTGCGGTATTTTCATCCTTTCGCACCCGGATATTAAAATCACCGACACAGGGAACATTTATTCCATCAATGAAGCCAACTACATTTATTTTCCCGAAGGTGTAAAGCGGTATATCAAATACTGCCAGGAAGATGATGCAACAACCAACAGGCCTTACACTTCAAGGTATATTGGCTCACTGGTTTCTGACTTTCATCGCAACCTTCTGCGTGGGGGTATTTATATGTATCCGGGCAACCTAAAAAACCCACAAGGGAAACTGCGGCTGATGTACGAATGCGTACCCATGGCTTTTTTGGCAGAACAAGCCGGCGGAAAAGCCTCAGATGGCTTCCAGCGGATACTCGATATGCAGCCTGAACATATTCACCAACGATCGCCACTTTTTATAGGCTCCAAGAGCATGGTTGAAAAAGCAGAGAGCCTGATGCGCGAATTCAGTCCTGATTTTTTGGATGCAGAATAACCATGTGCGGCGAATAAATTCATAAAATCCATTGTAACCAAAACAATATTTGCTTTACTTTGTTTATTCGTTTAGGTACATTATAATTAATATCCCAATCTCAAACCTTATGAGGAAAAGGGACAAAATCATAAAAGGTTTTTCTAAATTACTCAAAGAAGACAAGCTGAAACTTGTTGCTGAATACTTTGAGAACCCTGGCGAAGTGATTGAACTCCTCAAAAGTTTTTGGCATGTGGATGAAGACCAGCAGAAGCTTTTTGATGAGTTCAGCGAAAATACCATATCCAACTTTTACATCCCATACGGTATTTCTCCGAATGTGATCATCAACGGACGCAATTACCTGGTGCCTATGGTA
>JAGYLH010000037.1 GCA_018400955.1 Bacteroidales bacterium | reverse complement strand
CATAGCGCCTGATGGAAAGCATGATGTAACAGAAGCGCTTCAGTTTGCTATAAATAAGCTAAAAAAGGAAAAGAATTTTGGAATTTTATTCATCCCTGAAGGAAAATATCTTATCAGTAAAACCATTTATGTTCCAAAAGCAATACGCATTATTGGATATGGAGAAAATCGTCCGGAGTTTATATTAGGTGATAACACTGCAGGTTATCAGGATGAAAATAACTACATGTTCTGGTTCACCAGCAATCTGGTTACAGAAGATGGGCAGCCAAAGGATGCCACGGCAGGAACATTTTATAGTGCCATTTCAAATATTAATTTCCGGATTGAAAAAGGGAATCCGAAAGCGATTGCGCTTCGCACCCATTTTGCACAGCACAGTTTTTTAAGCCATTGCAACTTTTATACAGGAGATGGCTATGCCGGGATTTATGATCTGGGAAATGAAATCGAAAATCTGAAATTCTATGGAGGTGAATACGGGATTTCTACGTCCAGGACATCTCCGGGGTGGCCCATGATGATGATCGATCTATATTTTGAAGGTCAGCGAAAGGCTGCTGTTCTAAGCCGAAATACCGGGATGACCATTGTTTCCATGCATGTGAAGGATGCACCTGTAGCTGTTGAGCTTCAACAAGGTGTTTCGGACAGATTATTTATGGAAGACTGCCTTTTTGAAAATGTAAAGAAGGGGGTAGTCGTTGGGGTTGAAAACGAAGCTACCAGCCAGGTAAATTTACTGAATATTATGTGCAATAATGTAGATGTTCCTGTGTACTTCTCTCCCAGTGGAACAAGTATTGACAGAAAAGGAGATAAATACCGGATCAACAGTTTTGTACATGGTTTGGTTATGGATGATATGGCTGATGATTCCGATTATAAAACTGTCATCGATATGGAAGCTGTTGACCTTGTGCCCATAAAATTGGATAAGGTCATCCCGGATCTGCCTCATATGGACACATGGGTTAATGTCAAAGATTTTGGGGCTGTGGGCGATGGCAAAACAGATGACACGCAGGCCATCAAAGAAGCAATTGCCAAACACGAAAATGTTTATCTGCCAACAGGCTGGTATCGCATCACTGAGACACTTATTTTGAATAAAGGAAATGCATTAATTGGTCTGCACCCTTATGCCACTCAATTGTTGCTTAATGAAAGTGAGCTTAATTTCAGCGGGTTTGGATCACCCGTTCCCTTACTGGAGTCATCAGAAGGAGGGACGGATATAATCAACGGAATTGGTATTAACACTGGTGCTTATAATAACCGTGCAGTTGGACTGAAGTGGATGGCCAATGAGAATTCCATGATCAATGATGTGAAATTTGTCGGAGGACATGGAAACATGGCAATGCCAGGACAGCCTTCCCAGATCAAAAGGCGAGAACAAAATATCAGCAGTCCGTCAGTACCGGTTTATTCACAGGGAATGGATCTGGCCTGGGATAATCAGTACTGGAGCCTTTGGGTTACCAAAAATGGTGGGGGAATACTCAAGGATATATGGACGGCTAACACTTATGCCAGTGCAGGCTTATATATCAGCAACACCTCGACCCCGGGAAAAATTTATGCCATGTCAATCGAGCACCATGTGCGCCAGGAAGCTCGCCTTAACAATGTTGCCAACTGGAATTTCTATGCCTTTCAGTTTGAGGAAGAAGGCATGGAGGGGAAAAATGCCCAGACACTTGATTTAGCTAATTGCAAAGACCTGATGTTCGCTAATTTCTGGATGTACCGAACAATTCGTGTGAACACGCCCCGACCGTGGGGTGTGAAAGTATCCAACAGCCACCGTATTGAATTTCGTAATATGCGCAGTTGGACGCAAGTTTTGCAATTACCGGAACGTACTATTTTCGATATGGACAAAAACCTGATTGTATATCCTGGAGATTTTACTAAAGTGACAATAACCGGAAATGAAAAATCTAACAGTAATGAAAACCCGAATAGTATTGTCGAGAAATTAGGCTTTGGCTATGAGTTTGCTGCCGGGGCTGTTTCTGATAGTCAGGGAAATATATACTTCTGCGAAAACCAGCAGAAGCGTGTATATCGTTGGTCGGCTGAAACCAACACAATTTCCATCTATGCTGATTACCCTTACAAACCATTTTCGCTGGCCGTTGACACCCAGGATAATTTGATTGTAATCTGCCGTTACGATCCACAACCAGGCTTTGAAGATTCTGAACAGCTAAAAACAATCGAGACATTGCCGGACAATAACCCGTATTATAGTGGTTGGGGGAATGGAGGCTGGGCAATTGTGGCCTATGCCATAAATCCTGATCATGTGGATGACATGCAACCACTAAAGCTTGTGAAAACGAATGAGGTGGAAAATGTGGAACGTGTAATCCATCCTACCCACCGGTGGAGAGAAAATTTTAAGGATGTAGCCACGAGTATCGCCGAAACAAGCTTTATTGCACCGGATGGTGTTACCATCATTCCCAACACTTTTGATCTCGGGCGCTCGATACAGCTTATGGGAGTTTCGCCAAACCAAAGCGAACCTGTTTATGTGACCCATGAAGATCCCAAAATCACTTACCGTTTTCATGTAGATGACAAAGGTAAGCTTTCAAATATGAGTGAATTTGTAAAACGAGGTGAGTACAGCAATGTGTATGATAGTCATGGTAATTTGTATTTAGCCGAAGGGTTGATATTTATTTTAGATAAGGACGGAAATGAAATTAACCGAATCAAATTGGATGAACGTGTACACTCAATGACTTGGGGAGGAAAGAATAAAAAAGAGCTATACGTAACCACAAGCACCGCATTTTACAGGATCAAATTGTAGGAAGAAGAATACAAAATTGACAAATAAGGAAAGCACAGATAAGATTTTAGTTTTAATCCTGATTCACTTCTATTATGATACTACCCACACAATGTATTTACAAAATAGACGAAATAGTAGTAAATTCAAGGGTTGTAGCCCGCTTCAAAAGTGTAATAGTTTGATAAGTTTGAAGCCCGCAATCGCCTACTTTGCGTATCCGAAACGTTGGTTGACAGTTTAAGGAAACCGCTTCGCGGGTGAAGGCACCAAAGAAAGAAATAGAAACGGCACTAAAAATAAAAGCAGAATATGAAAGCGAAAAATAAAAACTTGATGACTCTCGAGGAGTTCAAAGAAAAGAACTACGGCAAACGCGGGACTAAAGAACGTGACGAACTTGAATCTAGGTGTCATTGAATTTGGCGGTTTTCAAGCCCTGAACAACCTTGGCCCTTATTTACAATAATCACGACACGCGTTTAGAAATGGGAATGACGCAAAGAAGAACTCGCAGAAAAGGTTGGGAAATAAAATCCCTACATTTCAAAATTGAGAACAATATTAAGGAAGCACGTATATCATTTGACACTTCAAAAAATCATTGAACTTGGTTTTGGGGGACGACTTGAATTAAATATAAAATTCTAACATACGACTTGACTGGAGAAAGAAAAACAGCATGAACAAGCGTTTGGCGCAATGGCGGGTTCATTGCTTAAATGACAGTGTGCTTGAATCAAAATTCAGTGCTGGCAGACAGTTTGGTACTGAAAATCCGCTTCTTCGCCAAGTGCCAAACCGGTGGCGATCATTGGTAACGCGACACAGCATACAGCAACTACAAAGATAAAATATTATCATAACTTTGGACAGAGATTTACAGCGTGACAGCATAGATTAGCATTTAAAATTACAAGGTAATGCAAAAATATCCATACGTTTTTTCGACGACCGCGAAGTGCGGGAGACGGTTTGGGACGACCAAAACGCTAAGTGGTGGTTTAGTGTGTTGGATATTGTAGCTTTGCTTACCGACCATGGACGACTACACCAAAACCCGGAATTGTTGAAAATATCTTAAAGCCAAATTTAAAAAAGAAAACAGTCAAGTGGTTAAAGTGCCACTACCCAGTTGAGGTTCTTTAGACTTTCCTTCTCGATTATTCCTATGGCAGACCATGGCTGGAAGAAAGACAAAAAAAAGATGCAAGCTGAAAATTATTGTAAAATAAATCTTACAAATAGACGTGGCACGCATGCCAGTTGTGTTTCAGTTTTTAAAAGAATAAAGTATCTCCTGTTTTTTATAGGATTTTAATGCGTTGGCCCTGTGGGCCGCCTTCTTTGGCAGCGACCCCAACCAACACAAATTTCCAAAATAATTCGTTCGTTTAGGTTTGTTATCTACCTGTTTATCAATATCGATATTGAAACAAGCTCTCCGCCTGATAACCAAATTTTTACAATATAAAACCCTTGCTGAAAACCGGATACATCCAAGCTGTAATTGTGCTGATTGATTTTTTGATCGTAAACCATTTGACCTGCGCGATTGTACAATTGTACCTTCCCCAAAACAACATCGCTTTCAATGGATATATAGTCCGTGGCTGGATTGGGGTAAATCTTCAAATCATGCAGCAATGTATTTACAAATGTCAACGGATCGCCCCAAACATCAAATAATTCAACGGCAGCATCAATCACTTCAAAGGTGCGATCAGGAAATTCGTCCCCCCACTCAGCACCATTCCAGCCAGAGTTGACGAAAAATTTGTAATCATAATTGCCTGGGGCAAGATAAATTGTAAAAGTATAAATCATTTCTTCGTCAGTATGTGACAGCATATAATAGTTGTCTGTACCCGGCTCGGTCCAGTCATTCATGCTGCCACTTAGGTAAACCATATCGTCAATTACTGAAAACCCTTCGGCTGTTGACATATCAAGATGAAAAGTAATGGGATAATATTCACCGGGATGCTCACCCCAAATATCATTTAAAACAATCGCGTCATCAACAACTTCCAGTGTGCGGCCCGGTACATTGTCGCCCCATTCGGCACCATCCCATCCGGCGTTTATATAATACTTGTATGTATAATTTCCGGGGTTCAGGTCGAATGTTGCGGAGTACTCCATGTCTTCACCTACAGGCGACAATAAAAAGCTATCATCTGATCCCGGTTCGGCCCATGCATTCATATCTCCGCTGATATATACCTGATCAGTATCGGCAGAGAATCCCGTTGCCGTTGACATATCAACATGAAAGGTTACGGAAATATCTTCAGTGGGGATTTTGGTAATGACAAGGGTGTAAAAATACATGCCCTGCATATCCTTAATAAATTGAAAAGCACCTGTATGGAGATCATAAGTACCAAAATGACTGAAGGTGAGTCCACTGGCTATGGTATAGAGCTTGTTGGTTTCCACATCGTAAGAAACATCCTGTGGATAAGCGATGTCAATTCCAATGGGCCCCACAACCGTAATTTCAGCAGTAACAGGATCAATCTTCAGCAACTCATCTTGTATGGTAACAGCATAGAGGAAGCCATCGTTGGCAAAATCCATGCCTGTGATCAGTTGCGTGCTTACCGCAATTTCGGTGAGCTGTAAGGTCTCCATATCAAGGAGGCATAAATGTGAATAGTCGGTCTGTTCATTCTGCGCAACCACATACATCAGGTTTGTATTCCAGTTATAGGCCAGTGCGGCAGTCCAGCCGGGTACACCGCTCATATAGCCTATATGATGGAATGTGCCGTCAGGGTCCACCGTGCCAATGGAAGCGTCGGCGTTGATCCTGTAGATGTAATTCCCGTCGAATTCTTCTGCCATTTGCCATTGGCTGGGGTCCACATCGCCTACATTGACCATATCACCAGATTCCAGATTTACTATATTATATGTTGTATTCCAGCCATTAATAGCATAGGCATCAGCCAGCGGGGCTACAATACCGTGAATGGTGAGTGTATCATTGGATTCTATTTCGCCCCCACCTTCGGTAATGCTCACGGCTGCATCATACGCCATGGCTTGCGATGGCGTAAAGGCAGGAAAAACCAGCTGGATGGTTTCATTGGAAATCAGCGGATTGCTTACAGATATTTCTTCAAAATAATCGAAGCCGGGCACTTCCACACTTACTGAAAAGAAAGTTGATGTCTGAATCCCGACATTTCTAATGGAAACAACAGGAACAAAATCATTACCCAGTTTTACAAAGGTGGGTTTGGCGCCTGCAACTTCCAGGTCGTTATTCAATGCCTGGGCCAGGGAAATAGTTCCTGACGCATGGTGCGGTGCGGCTCCATAGCCGTCGCCTGCTACATACCAATCAATAGATAAGGGCCCTGAAAAAGCTTCACCAATGGTAACATTGACTGAAAACTGCCCGCTTGATTTAAGAGCCCCGACTCCGGAGCCTCCATCAATATTTCCCCAGCTTGCCGTAATCCCGTCACCTGTTTCCCCATTATAGGGCAACTGCTGATAGCCCGTCACCGTGCAAACAGAAGCGTCATTTACAAATACCCCGGCGGGGAAGCTTAATGATACACCATCATTCCATTCGCCATCGGGGCTTGAATAGGTATAGAAAAACTGCAAATCAACAGTCGTCCCCGGAATATACGACTCGCTTAAAAATGATATTGAACTATTTACTGCTTTATGATTCCGGTCAGTTTCTGTTTTAGGAATAATCTGATTTGAAATTCCATTTTGGGCCTTCGATAAGCTGCTTATCATCAAAGCAATTACTGCAATAATGACGGTTCCTTTTATTTTCATTGTTCAAAGATTAATAATGTATTTGCCTCAGTTGTTTACTTCAGGCATTTCTTGGTTAGAATGTTCCAGACACTTTTGCGATGGACTTTTTAACGCTCTCAACATTCAACTATTTACTAATATGAAGTTTTTTAATGGTCATTCCTTTTTCGGTAACAATACGCACTAAATATAAACCTGAGGGCAGCTCCTGAATACTAAGCTGAACCGAGCTGGTTTCTGCCAATTGCTTGTGAACCAATCTGCCGGTCAGGTCAGTTATGATAACGTATTCAATATCCACATCAGAAATAATTGAGAATGCTGAACTTGTCGGATTTGGAAAAATACTTATGGATTGTGAATTCCGGCTACTGATGGAAGTAGTGGTTGACATCAAAATAACAGGCACCAAAACATCCTGGTCGATTACTTCAACATAACCATCAACGGCCTCATAGCCTTCTAATGTAACGCTGTAGGCGTATGTTCCCGGATCAATCTGATAAAAAGAATGTTTATTGAAAGGATTTATAGTGCCTTCCAGCGTCACAACAGCGTTTTCAAGAGCATTTCCCTCTTCATCCATTACATTGAAGAAGATTTTATAAAATTCTTTTGAGAGATCCCATTTTATATAGAAGCCAGCCCAATGGTCGGAGAAGAATTGATTGCCTTCAACAAAATTGACATAGTCAACGGATTGTCCCACAACCATTACAATGTCATCATCCAACACAACGGCATCCTTATACTCAACAATTGAGCTAATATCTTCTCCGTGAAGGGCGAAGGCTTTTTCAAATTCACCATCTTCGTCCAGAACTATCTGAAACATGGCTAAACTATTGGTTGGGCTTTCTTCATTAATCAACTTATGCCCCTCGAAATACAAAGGGGTATAGCTGTCAAAACCTCCACCCACAAAGATTCTGTTATCATAGCTCACTGATAAATTAAAACACCTGGAGGAATACTCACTACCCATGCTTTTTAGCCAAATCAACTCAAAATCGTTGTTGAATTTTGCCACATACCCATCCTCAACACCATAAGATACAGGGGAAACCCCATTGATTTGAAAACCAGATCCGGAAGTAAAAAATCCTGCGACCAAAATATTGTTATACTGGTCGAGTTTCAAACTGGCAATGTTCTGATCCTGAACACTGCCAAAAGCAGTAGAATTTGTTACCTGGCCATTTTGGGTCGAAATCTTAATAAGACCAATCCAATCAAAATTACCGTTCCCTTGGTAGGGGAGTATGTCATCACCTGCTATTACCGGTTTTGAGTATTGCAATGCAAAGTAAATATCTTCATTTTGAATCTCTATTGCCCTGGCCATTGACCAACCTGCATCACCTTCCTGCACAAAGTGAAATTGGTTTCCCCAAATAATAGTGCCATCGGGGTCTAACTTTGCTAAAAAGGTTAAGCTGCCCCAACCATCCTGCGTATAGGGGAACTCAACGCCCTCTATCTCGAAATCAGTATTCGAATAGCCTGAAATATAAACATTATCATTCGCATCAACAGCCACTTTGTTTAATAGCAGGTTAAAGTATTCTTCGTTTGGATTGATTACTTTAAACCAAATTAAACTGCCATCTTGTCCTGAAAATTTTGCCACAACTCCTCTTGAAGTCCATTCCATATCGGGCACATAAATAGTGTCACCATTTATTTCGATGTATTCATTGGACGAGGACCACCCGGCTGCAATAATATTGTTTTCACTATCGAGTGCAATGTCAGAGAAGTATTCGAAGTCATCACCTGCTATGGTTGCGTGCCATAATATATTGCCTTCAAAATCCTTTTTAACAATCAGCCCATTGGCACCAATGTGATAGGGCAGGTTAATGCCATCATACTCAGCTTCTAAAAACCAATAGCCATTGGCAATTGTTGCATCACCATCATTTAGGATATTAAGAAATGAAGTATTTTCACTTCCAATGATATGTTTTGCCCAATCGGCATAGGTATGCTGCGAGAACCCCCTGGCGAACATTGTTATATTAATCAATAAAAAGATTAGTATCGTTTTCATTTTCATGTGGTTTTAGTTAATTAAAACAGATGGCAGAAACTGCCATGAAATTCATACTGTTATTTTTTGAAATGCTTTCTTTGAAACCATTCAGCAGCTTTCCTATTGATAAACAGGGAGGCTGCCGTTTTAGGGCAGCCCTCCCTTTAGGCCACTTCAGAAATGGATATTCAGTCATAAACATCTCATTCAAGTTTTTTATCTATCGCGCTATCATCACTTTTGTTGTTAATACTTCTTTATTGGCTGAAGTAAGTCTAAGCATGTACAAACCTTGAGGCAGTGCCGAAATATTGAGTTTGTAATTTTTTACATTCACTTCAGCTCCGAATACCATTTGACCGGTCAGGTTATAAAGTTCAAGGGTAATGATATTTTCATTGCTGATGAAATTCACAAATTCAGATGCAGGATTGGGGAATATTGAAAATTGAATATCCCTAACATCCTTAACATTGATAATGAGCTGGAAATTAGCTGTGAGGGTTACATCGTTTGCCGGCATGGTGAAAGTAAAGGTGGCTTCTGTACTCACCACATTTCCGTCAGCATCAGTCCATTCAACAAATTCATAACCGGCATTTGCAGTCGCAATGATGGTAACTTCAGTTCCGGATTCGAATTCGCCACCGCCTTCAACTGTACCATAATCAGAAGGGTAGGCAACAAGTGTCAGGGTGTATTCACCAACTACCTCTTCAAAGTAAGCTGTGAAGGTTGCATCATTTGCCGGCATGGTGTAGTCGAAGCTGGCTTCTGTGCTTACAATAACTCCGTTCTCATCTGTCCAGTGAACAAATTCATAACCGGCATTTGCAGTCGCAACGATGGTAACTTCAGTTCCGGCTTCGTATGCGCCATCGCCTTCAACTGTACCATAATCAGAAGGGTAGGCTAGCAGCGTAAGCATATATGTTACCTCGGTTACTTCAAGTGTAACAGGTACAATAACCAGTTCTCCATTAACAGCATTACTGCTGATTCTGATGTTGGCAGTGTAGGAGCCAGTTTCCAGACCTGCAGCATCAAAATTTACTGCAATGGTATGACCTTGACCTTCAACAAGGGTTCCGGAGGAAGGATCAATGGTAAGCCATTGTACTCCATTGTATTGCAGCCTGGCGCGGATGTTCCAGTTAGCGTTCAGTCCATAATCTGAAAGATGTTCCCAATCCAAAGCATCCGAGCTAATCAGATTGCCATCCAAATTGGCAGGGCCGCCGTCTATACCCAAAACAAAAGTACCTGCACCATGTGTAATTTCGAAACCCACCCACAGGTCTGCTCCGCTCACTTCCAGTGCTTCATCAAGGGTTACAGTGTTCCAGCTCGCACCTTCAGGACTAAATGCCTGCTCGTGTAAAAGGGCTCCGGGTGTTGTACTTGTACCAGCATCCCATACTATGAGCTTTATTTCTGTAGGAACATCATTAATATACACATCGATTGATTCCAGTTGGTAACCACCAAAAGGAGCAACCATTTCTGATGTATAGCGGGCTGCACCATAGAAAGTGCCCCCTTCAGTCAAACCAATGGCATCCATATTTGGTCCGTCGTAATGCAAGATGATTTCATTTCGGCCGCTGGCTTTGGCAGCAGGATGGAAACCATTGGTGCCTTCCATTCTGTCAATCTGAAGCGTCCTCGTTTCGGCTAGTCTTGGGTTGCCCACAGGAACCTCCTGTATTTTGGCATCCTCAATTATATACTGAATAACTGCATTGTAAGTAAGTTGGCCATCGCCGGTGTTAGTAATCTCAAGCGTTTGTTCGGATGTCTGGTCAATTTCAAGGATCTCACTCAGGCTTATAGGATTAACTTCGATAACCGGCTGTTCAGGATCTAAATCAAGCAAGAAGCTGATCCATTCACCGGTTGGTAGCTCGGCTGCACCTGCAAACTTATTGCCGTCGGGGGTAACATCGTTTACACTGAAGAAAATCCAGTCCGATGCATCAAACCAACCTCTGCTGGCAACATACTCGTTGAATGTTTCCATTGTTCCATCGGGATGTCTTACAAATGCAAGGCGGGTATCCGGTGTTGGAGGCCAGCCTTCAGCTGTATAACCAAATGTGGTTCCATCTTCAAGAACAGCTGTTGGGCTGATAGTCCCGGTGTTCAGCGTATTTTCAAATTGGGTTAAACCCTCAGTTGGCGACCAAATAAAACCAAAGGATCCTAAGTAACCTGCAACGTAGTTTCCGCTGGAAGATGCTGCGGTTGATTCGCCAAAATTAGATTGCGTTTCGTCAATGAATATCATTTCGTCATTATACCAAACCACGGGTGACCAACTCCAATTTGGTGATGCCCATCCATAAATAACGCTTCCATCGGCACTGATTCCACTTGCCCTTGAGTCGTATTCCCCGGGCCCAATCATCTCATAACCATCTGATTCTGTCCATTTAAAAGCTTTTGCACTCCAGCTTTCAGTAAACTGCAAGCCCACAATAGTAGAACCATCAGCAGTGATGCCCCAGGCTGAATTATAAGATTCGCCAAATATTTCAGGAAATTCAGGGTTCATGCCCAGAAACTCCCATTCTTGTGTTGTTTTATTCCATCTCCCTGCAGTTTGAACAGGCACGCCATTGAATTCAAATTCTGTATTATAGGTTCCGGCCACCAATCCATCATCTGTAACACCACTAACATCACCAGCAATCTCATAGGTGCCTTCAAGTTGTGTCCAAAGGTAACCAGCCAGACCACCAAACTGGCTTCCTGACACATACATTCCGTCCGTAGAAATTTTGGTTGGAACTGTAAACTGAGGGTAAATAACTGTTAGATCTATTGGTTGGGCTTCCATCACATGAAGGATTGCAACTACTGTAGCGGTTGGATTCTCTGTATCATTACTGGTAACGGAAAGATTTGCCTGGTAAGTTCCTAATTCAAGCCCGGTTGCATCGAATGCCAATGATATGGTTTGGCTTGATTTTGCGGGAATGCCCCCAGATAGCGGTTCAGCGGTTAACCAACCTTCTTCATCAATAAATTCAACTTCGATATCGAAGGTGAGGTGTTGGATTCCATCGTTAATAACCTTGAAGCTTTTTGAACCAGAACCGCCTTCTCCAACTGTCTGACTTACCTCAGATGCATCCACAATCATAATGGGAGAGTCATCAATTTCTTCACCTATGGAAATATCATCAATTGCCCAAAAATGTGCGTACTCTCCTTCATATCGGAAGGCTATGAAAATATCCTGACCAGCATAGTCTTCAATATTAATAAAGCGTTGTGCCCAATTTTCTGAAACATCTTCCTCAACCCACACTTCTACAAAATCTTCATCGGCAGGATTGCCACTTCCTGTAGAAATCAGCACACTATTTTTGTCATAATAATCAGATTCACCAACCTGGCTCCAAAATGTCAAATAGAAGAAGCCCTCAAGGGGTACCGATATTTGCGGTGTTACCAGCCAACCATCCTGGTGTTCCCATGCATAATTATGCAATGCGGAATATTGCCCACCAGGGGTATGATTATACCAACTGAGCGCCCATTCTGTTTCATCGCTTTCCTGATTATAATTGGTCCAGCCAATGGGCGGAAATGATTCGCTCTCAAAATTTTCCACGAATGGATAAACATTCACGTTAATAACTTCGAAGGTAACCAAAACCGTTGCAGTAGGGTTTTCTGTATCATTGGTTGTTATATTGAGGTTGGCCTGATACGTGCCAAAGGCAAGGCCGCCGGCATCAAAAGCAATAGAAATCTCAACTACAGATTGGCTGGCAACACTTCCATTAGCCGGATCAACGGTAAGCCATCCATCAGCATCAATATACGCTGTTTCAATGTCAAAAGTAAGATCCTGAATTCCACCATTATTAATTTCAATGGATTGGGTTCCCGTACCCTCAAATCCTACCGTCAGGCTAACTTCAGTAAGATTGATGTTGAATATGGGTGAATCATCAACCAATGAAACATCATCAATATTCCATGTGTGTCCCCACGGATCACCTTCATACCTGAAGGCTACATAAATGTCCTGACCAATATAATCCTCCAGATTTACATAGTAATTCATCCAAAGCCAGGCGTTCCCCAAATCTGAAGCATTGTCCCACACTACGATATATTCGCCATCGGCGGGGTCGGGACTGCCTGTGCTGATCAGTACAGTATTTGACTTGTATGCCCAGCTGCTGGCCAGATAACTCCAGAATGAGAAGTAATGAAAACCATCAGAGTCAATGCTCAATTGGGGGGTTACCAACCAGTTGTCAACAGCTAAATCTCCGGCTGTAGCATTATGAAATGCCGATTGGGCACCTCCGGGTGTATGGTTCTCCCAAAGGTGGAGGCTCCAATTCTCACTTACATCAAGCAGACTATAAACAGTCCAGTCTGCAGGCGGAAATACATCTCCTTCAAAATCCTCCATAAAAGGAGAATCCCTATTGGTGTTTGCACTGTTTGCGTGAGTGCTCACTGAGCTGAAAGTAAGAATAATCAGGGCCAGAAATAGTAGCCCTATCGTTTTTGTAAAATTTCTGCACATAGCAATTGGTTTTAAGTTATTAATTATAAACAATTTACCTCTTTAATTTTAATTTCGGCCTTATTTGCGCTTTGGTGATATACTGTCAGTACCATCCCCATCTTCGATGAATTTGAGTAGTTTCTTTAAGGCCTGTGTCTTAAGTTTACTTTGCTCCAGATACCTTTTGAGTGTATCTTCCGGATTCGAATCTTCAGTTAATTTCTTTGATGATTGCCGCATAAAAGTGAATTGCAGAGGGTATGGGTTAGAGTTTTTTTTGCCAGCTGAATTTTTTTGCAATGATATACACTAGAAAATGACGTGGCAAACTAATGGTATGCACATCTTCGCTACTTCTATGCCAATGATTTACAACATCTTCACTACAGCAATATATAAATCACTGATATAAAATATTTTAAATCCAGTCAGTTTATGAAATAATTGATCGGATACAAATAAATATTGGTCGGAAGTCAATATCTTTTTTATAAAAAAGGCCTTCCTTTAATGATGTTGATGAAAGGAAGCGTCTGTTGACTTAGTTAAAAGTTGATGCGCTTTGGACAATCAGGAATCCTGAAATATGCTTAGCATGCACTTTTTTTTTGGACAGTAAGTTTTCCACTATAGATAACCGCTTGTTTTGGGGTGCTTATTTGCTGTTGCTTATATGCCAGACAGGTATTCAATCAATCCAAGATCGGAGTTGGTGAGATTGAGTTTTTTTCGGAGCCTGGTTCGTGCAACATCAATGCTTCTTAGGGATTGCCCCGTGATTGATGAAATTTCCTTGGTGGACATATTCAGGCGAAGAAAGGCACAAAGTCTTCTTTCATTGGGAGAAAGATCGGGGCATATTTCATTCAGCTTTTCATAAAATTGGTTGTGAACCTGATGAAAACGGGTTTCAAACTCCATCCAGATGCTATCATCTTTGTACATCCCCAATTCCTTGATGAGTTCTTCTACCAGATTTTGGTTTTCTTTCTTGAAACTATGCCTATTGGCCATTAACTTTTCTACAATACTCTGAATAAGTTCATTTTTTCGAATTTGGTAAATCACATTTGTTGTAAGCTCTTTATCCTTGATCTCCAATTCTTTGGCGAGTGTTTCTTTTTCCAATGCCGCTTTTTCCGAAGCAAGCTGTATGTTGTTGTTCAACAGGCTAAGTCTTCGCAAACGGTTCTGGGAAAGTACATACAAAAGCCCAAGTATAACAGCAATAAGCAACAGAAGAATGGCAGTAAAAAGATGACGGAGCTTTTGTCTTTTCTGTTCCATGAGACGGATATTCTCTTTTTCCTGAAACTGTGATGTTAACTCCATTTTTGTAAACTCACGCAGGGTTTCCTCTCCTTTAAGCTTATCGGAATAATCTTTTGACAGAATATGATATTTTAAAGAGGAATCGGATTGGTTTAATGAATTGAAAATTTCAAACAATTGATCGCTGATTGAAGATAAAATTGAGGTGCTTCCTACCACAGTGGCTAAACTATAACCATTGTAAAAGTTTTCAAGGGCTTTTTCATAATGCTGCTGCGACTTGTATAATATTCCCAGCATTCTGTATGAAGAGGCTTCACCACCTTTGTCATTGATTTCTTTTCTGATCCTCAGAGCGGCATTCATATTCTTATGAGCCTCAACAAATTCTCCCATTTTCATATGAATACTTCCGAGGTTATTATGCAACATTGCCAGGTTTTTCTGCTGGTGGGGTAACCGTTTCGCCAGGCTTATACCCCTGTGATAATAATCAATGGCCTGGTTGTACTCATTCAGATTTTCATGAACTATTCCAAGATTATTATAAATGGAAATAACCTGAAAAGGAGGTATGGTATCGCCTCTTTTTCCAGCCAAATCAATAAAAATCGGCAGCGCTTCATGAAAATAGCCTTTGGCTTCATCAAATTTCATAAGCTGAAGCAATACTCCGCCAAGATTTGTTAATGCATTGGCAATGCCATTATTACTTCCTAGTTCTTTATTGATCTCCAATGCTTTATAGTAGTGCTGAAATGAAATATCCAGCAAACCCTGAAAAAAACAAATGTTACCAATCGCCATCAAAGCCTGAGAATGAAATTGGTTATTTCTGCTATGTTTGGCAATTTCCAATGCCTGATCAGCATATTGAAACGACAGCGAAAGGTTTGTTGATGAGTAATAGTTGGCAATTTCTATCAAGGAAGCAATCCGCACCGAATCATCAAGGGATGTCTCATATTTGAAAAGAAGGGAATCAACCTTGGCAGGACTTTGTGCATTAAGATTGCAATGAATTGACAGCCAAAGTAAAATAAAACATAAAAAAGCTTGTAAAAGGATTTTCATAATCGTTGATTAAGACCTTTATGCTGCCCTAAAATTTTCCGCATCAATTTTTTAAAAATCTGAAATCATGGTAGATAGATGATGCTTGACCTTATAATTTTGACAAATGTAATTAATACTGTGGCTTAACCGTCTAAAAATCGGACATTTTTTCTATTGAATTCAGAAGTAGGCCCCACTACCTGGAGGGCTGATGGATTTGAATTACCCTCATTTCCCCATCTAATCACTCACTCATCCCCATCCAGCAGCAGCGCATTGAAAAGCAACTTATAAGTGCCGTGCATATTCGACCGGAACTGCGGATTGAAGCCAAAAAGGACTAATTGTCCCTCACCTTTTTTTAGCCATATCATTGCTGCTTTTTTTGCCAGCAATTCTTCCTGCTTCGCATAGCCACTCACCATCAAGTCTTTTTCAGCGTAGGAACCAATTATCCGTCGGTCCATATCAAAGTTGGGGATGCTTGTGGCAAAAACAACAGCCGCGCGCGAAAACACATTGGCCTTGGCAGGCATGCCATAAGTAAGTGGGTGGCCTTTGATCAAATCAATTTGCAGCAAGGAACCGGGCACATTCAGGCCCTTTTTGTTCAAGTCGGGTGCAATATCCCTGAAAGGCAAGCGGAATGATTCTTTTTCGCCTTTTCCGTTATCGGCTTGCAACATGCCTTCAAACAATTTGGTAGAGGCTTCCCAACTGATGATTTTGCCTCCGGTATTCACCCAGGCCATGATTTTTTCGAGGCCTTCTTTCCCCATGCCTTTGGTATATTCGGGTGGATAATTGAAAATGTACAATTCGTCCTTACTGCCCCCTTTGCCTTCCTGCAAAATGGTTTTATTACTGGATGGAAACAGCAGTAAATCAATGCCTTCTGGTACACCCGTTTTGAGCTCTTCCGGCCTGATCACACGATAGGGAATGCCATACTGATCAAAGATATAGCGCGTCCAGCCTGCATCCATATCATGGAAATAAGTTTCGACAAGGCCGATTTGAGGCAAGGCTATTTTCTGGCCCGGTATCATCGCCCTGATGGTCAAAGGCAAAGGCTCAACACTGAGCAGGGGCCACAAATCATTCAGCTTTTTACTGTTGGAAATCAGGAAATCGCCTTTTTTAATTTGCACTTCGTTCAGGAGAATATCCTCCGTTATCCGTTGTACATCAATACCTTGCTGGAGCGCATAAAAGGCTGCTTTGTAACTTTCGTTGTTGCTTGCCGTAAAAACCAATCCCCATGCGTCGGCAAAGCTTTCCTCATTTACCGCAGGAATTTCTTCTAACAGCTTCAGCTTGCCGTCCATTCCGCTCACCAAAGTATTGATTTCGATGCTTTCAACGCCCATATGTAATGGCAATGACCAGCTTGCCACATCATAGGGCCGCATCATTTCACCCCCCGGGCTGTAATGCCTCACAGGGAATTCCTGCACCTCCATCATTTCCTTGATAAAAGGCCGGAAAGGCTGCGCCAAAGGAATCACCACATCACCACTGCGATAGAGTTTTCCGTTAATTTCGAGATTTTCGTTCAAGGAATAGGTCGAAACGCCATGGTCGTGCATCAGTTTGATCAGCGCGTGCAAGCTGCTGATATCATGCTGCTTTCTGGGTAAAATATAGTAAAAGGGTGCTTGTGTTTGGCCAATTTTACCATTTTTCTGTCAGGCTGGCACGAAAATCTATAATCTCGGCGCGGTGCATGGCAGCGGCATCCATCATGCCCCAAAGTGAGCTTATTTCGTAGTTGACAATATCGCGCAAATGCCACCAGCCTCCGGGCCAGGGCTCAGGCATATTGATGCTCTTCTTGTATTCGCTCAGCCCTTTGCCATACACCTGTATCTCTTGTGGCTCCACATAAACCGGTGTGGCATGAAAGGCATGGCTGCCTCGGTGAGCATGCTGATAGAGTTTTTCCACAAGGACGTTTCAGTGGGCCCGGGCCAATACATATCAAACAGGTAATTCTGTGTGACGCCTTTCAGGCTGTCGGCTGTCATGCGTTGCATCATACGTGCCCCAAAAATGCCGATCCAGTTCCACATGCCGGCATCTATGTTTTCGGCTATGGGATCGGTTGGCGGCGGCACAAAATAGCGCACGCCGGCAGCACCCATCTGGTGTTTCTCTCACTGCAACCTGCGGAAACCAGTGGTGGCTGAATAGCTTCGAAACCGCCTGGTTTTCGGGCTGGGTGAGCATGATAAAGTCGCGGTTGATGTTGTGTCCAACATATTTATGGTAAACCCCAGGCAGCGATGTTTTTTCGTTTTTGGTACCCAGATACTTTCTGTAGTGCTCCACAACCATGTCTTGCCCGTCGGGATTGTGGCTCGGTATAATCATCAGGACGGTTTCGTCGAGCCAGCGAAGTTTTTCTGCTTCGGTAGTTGATGCCAGCTCGTAAGCAATCAATGGTACGGATTGCGAAGGCCCCACTTCATTGGAGTGCATCGACATGGTGGCCGCCACAAACACCTTGCCCCTAGCCAGGATGTCTGCCTTTTCGGAAGCACTTAAGCCAGTTTCCAACGCAAGCCGGCGGTTCATTGCTTTCAATTCATCCAATCGTGACAGGTTGTCTGCAGAAGAAATGGCCAGTACGTATATGGGCTGACCAAGTGAGGATGTACCTATTTCTTCCAGTATTAAACGGTCAGATTGTGACTCCAGCAGCTTCAAATAGTCGATAAGCTGTTTGTAGTCAATAAGTTTATAATCATCGCCCGGCTCAAAGCCATAAAAGGCTTTTGGTGTTTCTATGGCTTGTGCTGTGAGTTTTACAGGGCAAAGGGCTAGTGCTATCAGCACAGCAAGGATGCAGATATGATTTTTGATGCTCATGATACAGGAATATTGAATTAGATAAGGCAAAAAGTATGCTGATCAAACAGCAAATCAAGCACCAAATGTAAGGTGTTTTTACAAAAAAGCAAGATATGAAATCCCAATCCTTGATCGATGGTTTAGGTAAGCGCCATGATAACGATAGGTACAGTGGCCAACATAGAGACTAAACTATAAATGAAGAGCACGGTAAGCAGGCGCAAAAGTACTGAATACCAGCGTAGTTTATACAATCTCAAAGCGCCAATATAAAAGTAAATCAAAAGCAGGAAGAAAAAACCATTCGAAAGGTAATTGGTAATGGCCGGCAGATAGAGTCCTGACAGCAACACCAGGGCATAGGCCATAAACACCACGGTGTGGTGGCTGGTAGCCATCACAAAATGGGCAAAAAAATAGCGGTATGATTTTCTGAACAGCAGCCAGAGCAAAAACCCGTAAAAGGGCATTAAAATAAAAAACGACCACGACAGGTATTTGAAGAAACGGGCAAGATATACTTCAGGGTTGTTGGCAATTTTCTTGATATCAAGTTTATCCTCTCCGATTTTCAAATTCAGGTTAATCGGTTCCTTTGCTGCGACCACCCTGATAGAATCAGGGGCAGCTTTTTCCATGATTTCGGTGAAGGTGTCAAGATCTTCGGGGCTTACCTTGCCTTCGAGGTATTTACTCATATAAACAACATCAGGGATGGAATCGTTGGGCCCTTCATTAAGTAAGGAATTGGTAATCAATTCTTTGTTTTGCCTGACAGAGCGGTTGGTGGTAAACCCCAACAGCAAAAAAAAGACAAAGCTGACGAAAACATACAAACGGAAAGGGGGCATATAGCGCCTGCGTTTGCCATGCACATAATCTGTTTCAAACTTGCCGGGTTTGGTAAGCAAATGCTTTATGGATAACCACAAACGGGTGTCGAAAGCAAAAACATTTCCTGCAAAGTCCAATATCAAAAATTGCAGGGGCCTGTCGTATTGTTTGATTGATTGACCACAATTGGGACAGTACTTGCCTTCGAAAGTGGTTTCACAGTTTTTGCAGTTGATAATGGTGCTTTCTGCGGGTATTGCTTCTTTTTCAGGTTGATCGCTATTTTGCATGGTGTTGTTTTTATAAAATCAAGAGGGCAAATATAACAACAAAGCATAAAAAAAAACGCCTACCCGAAGGTAAGCGTTTGCGTCGGAGCGGCCCGACTCGAAAGGGCGACCGCTATTTTTTAACTTTACCCCATATCGCTGCATAGTTTTGTAGGCATAAGAATTTTGAATCCTGACAAGGAAATCTTGGGTTGTATATTGCAAATGAACAAAATTGTCTATTATTGTTCATTCAAAATGAACAATATTGTTGCCAATTCTTTGGTCGCTGAGCATCAAGTGTATTTTTTTGCCTGAAAAGTAAAATTTGATGTTGTTGCTATAACGTAAACAAACATCTATAAATGAATATTTTTTAATATGATATAAATCAAGTAGAGGAGTATCACGTTCAACTTTACTATGGAAAAATGTTTGGTTGACGGATTAGATATAAAAAAAACGCCTACCCGAAGGTAAGCGTTTGCGTCGGAGCGGCCCGACTCGAACGGGCGACCGCTTGCACCCCATGCAAGAATGCTAGCCAACTGCACCACGCCCCGATTTTTGCGCTGCAAAGATAATATAGTTTAGCTATCTATGCAAGCGCTTTTTTTAGTGGAAAATATCTTCATGCTCTCTTGAAAAAAGCTTTGTTGGCTAAAGTCAAGCTTCGTGCTTTACAAAAGAATATCTCCATTGATTTTACTATATGCCCTCGATAAGTGCATCAGGAATATCCAATGGTACATCACGCAAAAACTGAACGCTTTTTGCAATTTCGGTGTACATGACCACATCGGCCTGTATAAAAGCCACTTCTTTGCGGTAAGCGGCAACAAAATCCTCAATAAAGGGGGATGATTTTTTGGGTCGCCTGAATTCCAGTGCCTGCGCTGCATTGAACAATTCAATGGCCAGGATGCGTTCCAGGTTGTAAACCACACGCAAAGCTTTGGTGGCCGCATTGGCACCCATGCTCACATGGTCTTCCTGTCCTTGCGACGACTCAATGGAATCTACTGAGGCCGGGCTGCACAACTGTTTGTTCTGGCTCACCAAACTGGCCGAAGTGTATTGCGGAATCATAAAACCGGAGTTCAAACCCGGATCGGCCACCAAAAAGGCAGGTAGGCCTCGTTTGCCGTGCAAAAGCTGATAGGTTCGCCTTTCGGAAATACTACCCCATTCAGCCGAAGCAATGGCCAGGTTATCCAGTGCAAGTGCCAGGGGCTGGCCATGAAAATTTCCAGCCGAAACAATCAAATCCTGATCGGGAAATATTGTTGGGTTATCTGTTACCGCATTAATTTCATTGCTGAAAACATAGGCCACATAATTCACCGAATCCTTGGACGCCCCATGCACCTGTGGAATACAACGAAATGAGTATGGGTCCTGAACATGCACCTTGTGCTGATTGATTAAGTCACTGCCTTGCAGAATGGTACGTATGCGCTTGGCCGTTGCAATTTGTCCTTTGTGGTGCCTGATCTGGTGCACTTCATCAAAAAAGGGCTCAATACGGCCGTCGAAAGCTTCCAGGGAAATAGCCCCGATTATATCGGCCAATATGGATAAACGGAATATTTTCAGCAGACTGAAAACGCCATAAGCACTCATAAACTGGGTGCCATTCAGCAAGGCAAGGCCTTCTTTGGATTGCAATTCAATGGGTTGCCAGCCTAATTCGTCATACACTTCTTTGGTGTGGCATTTGCGGCCATTGTAAAAAACTTCGCCCAAACCAAGCAAAGGCAGGGAAAGGTGGGCCAGGGGAGCCAAATCGCCGGAAGCCCCCAGCGATCCCATTTGATATACCACCGGGTAAATACCATGATTGAAGAAGCCAATAAGACGCTGCACAGTAACCAGTTGTATGCCGGAATAACCATACGACAAGCTCTGCACTTTCAGCAACAGCATCAGCTTTACAATTTCGATGGGGACCTCCTCACCCGTGCCACAGGCATGCGAGATAACCAGGTTTTTTTGCAAAACACCCAGCTGATCTTTCGAAATGCTTTTGTCGCACAATGAACCAAAACCTGTGTTGATGCCATAGATGGGTTCTTCCTGTCTTTCAATTTTTTTGTCGAGGTAGGCCCGGCATTTCTGAATTTTGTGGCTGGCCTCTGCCGAAAGCTCCAATTGGTAGTCTTCTTTCAGAATATCAAATACCTGTTTAAAAGTCAGTTTGTTGGCACTTATCTGATGCACTTTCATATGTTCTAATGCTTTGTTAGTTTTCTAAACTCAACGATAAATGTTGAATCAGTTCTTGTTTGGGGATGGTTTCTTGCTCGCTCTTTTGCATCCATTTGATCGTAAGCTGGTTGTTGGCAATTTCTTCCTCCCCAACAATGATTACCACCGGAATATGTTTTTGATCGGCATATTTCATTTGTTTTTTCATTTTGGCGGCTTCGGGAAATATCTCTGCATTGATGCCTGATTCCCGCAAGCTTTTCAGCATGGGCAAGCAATATTTTGCTTCGCGGTCGCCAAAATTGGTAAACAACACTGCTGTACTTTCCGAGGAGGTTTCCGGGAAAAGGGAAAGCTCCGTCATTACGTCATAAATACGGTCGGCACCAAAACTAATGCCAACACCCGACACATCGGGCATGCCGAAAATACCGGTAAGGTCGTCGTAACGTCCTCCACCACAGATGCTGCCCATTTGTGCATCGCGTGCTTTTACCTCGAAAATGGCTCCCGTATAATAATTCAGTCCGCGGGCCAAAGTCAGGTCCAGTTCGTAGGTAAGTTCGATGTCCATGGCTTTCAGGTAGTCAAACAGCAGGCGCATTTCGGAAATGCCCTTTAGGCCAGTCTCAGAATTTTGAAGCAAACCAGCCAACAGGTTAAACTTTTCATCAGCCGTGCCCTTCATAAAAAGAACCGGCTGCAATAGATCAACGGCTTGCTGTGAAATGCCCTGTCCCAACAACTCGGCATTAACAGCCTCAATACTTGTTTTGTCGAGCTTGTCGATGGCAATGGTGATTGGGATCAGGCTGTCGGGATGGCCAATATATTCTGCAATGCCTGCCAGGATTTTTCTGTTGTTAATTTTTACTATGGTACTTATATTCAATCTCTTAAACACATCATCCACCAATTGCACCAGTTCCGCTTCGTTCAATAAGGATTCGCTGCCAATAACATCTGCATCGCATTGGTAAAATTCGCGGTAGCGTCCTTTTTGCGGGCGGTCGGCGCGCCAAACGGGTTGTATCTGGTAACGTTTAAAGGGAAAAACAATCTCATTGCGGTATTGCACCACATAGCGGGCAAAAGGAACGGTGAGGTCGTAACGCAAGCCTTTTTCGCTGATCATGGGCGACAACCTGACAGCATCCAAAGCTTCCGGTTGATCAATGCCCGCCAAAAAATTGCCGGAATTGAGCACCCTGAAAAGCAATTTATCCCCTTCATCACCATATTTACCCAGCAAAGTGCTCAGGTTTTCCATGGTTGGGGTTTCAATAGGCTGGTAACCATACAGTTTAAAAACTGATTTGATGGTATCGAAAATATAATTCCGCTTCACCATGACCTCCGGGCCAAAGTCGCGTGTACCTTTAGGGATGCTGGGTTTTTGCGCCATGTTTTTAGTAAAAATTTGAGTGCAAAGTTACGAAAAAAGGGGCGTTCACTGAGGGAGGCCCTACGCTGAAAAGAAATAAAGCTTTTGTTATTCAAGCCTTAAGAGGCGTGAGAAAAAAAATATTCATTTTTTATTGCTATGTGCGAAAAAGGGATTATTTTTGCACAACTTTTCCGAAAGGAGTTCTACATTTTAATGGTTCGGTAGTTCAGTTGGTTAGAATACGTGCCTGTCACGCACGGGGTCGCGGGTTCGAGTCCCGTCCGGACCGCTAAATAATTAATCCTGTTGCCATTTGGTGGCAGGATTTTTTTTATTTATGACATATACAGTATATATTCTTTATTCCGAGAAAAATGACCTGTTCTATAAAGGTCAAACTTCAAATTTGGACAGCAGAATTTTCCAACACAATAGTGACTTGTCGAGATATACAGCTGGTAAAGGCCCATGGAAATGTGTTTATACCAGAGTTTTTAAGGATAAGCGCGATGCCTTGATTGAAGAGAAAAGATTGAAGCGCTTAAACAAAGCTTCTTTGCTTAAGCTCATTGAAAATCAGTAAAGCCATGCCTGTCATCTCGTCAATGGTGACGAGACGGGTTCAAACCCCGTCCGGACCGCAAAAAAGCCTGTAAACAATTCGTTTACAGGCTTTTTCATTTTCCTAAAATACCCATCACGCCTTTATTTAACATATATTAAAACATCTAAATGTATGGATGTAAATGGATTTCCTATTTTTGCAGCATAATTATTTTACAAATCAAACCAAATTAAAAATGAAAAATTCCCTGTTAACAGGCATTGGTGGACTCCTTGTTGGGGCACTTATCGCCGCATTCGTGTTGTTTAAAATGTCGCCCGACCTGATGCTGATCGAAAGCAGAAGTCCGCATGATTTCAAAACCACAGTTTCTAAATTCGAACAGGCCGTTATAGTACAAGGCTGGAAAATTCCTGCTGTGCACGACCTGCAGGCCACCATGCATGGCTTTGGAAAAACGGTTGGGCCGGTAAAAGTGTATGAGCTTTGCCATCCCGAGCACGCGTATCAGATTTTGAGCAAAAGCGAAGAGCGTATCGTTTCGTCGATGATGCCATGTCGTGTGGCCATTTATGAAAAGGCTGATGGCAAGGTTTACCTTTCCAGGATGAACTCCAAGCTGATGGCGAATGCCATGGGTGGTATTGTAAAAGAGGTGATGTCAGAAGCGTTTGGTGAGAACGAGCAAATGATTGAGGCTACAATAAAGTAACAACTGGCCCAATAAACCTGAAAACCACCTCACACTGAAATTTGAGGTGGTTTTTTTTTCGACAGGCTTTGCTAATCCGGTCTTCATATGCCTTAAAATTTTGCGGGTAAGATTTTTTTACCATATAGTCAGTTTAACTGAATGACATGGCAGCAATGATGCGTATCAAGCAAGATAAGGGAATGGGATGATCATTGTTTTATAAATGACTCTTGTGTAATGCCTTGTTAGAAAAAGTATTGCGTTATGGAAGTTCCGGCTTAGCAGGTGCATCTTCTATCTTTTTGAGATTGGCCGCAATAGTTTTCTGCAGCAGCATATTGCAGGGAACTGAAAGCAACTCACCCTCGGCAGTTCTGATGTACATAAAAAACAAGGTAATATTTTCAACTGTCCCTTCGATGGGCAGTTCTTTATCTACTATTTTAATCCATCCGCCAATGTGAATCGGGTGGTTGAAAAACAAGATCAGGCTTGCCGTTATATTGGAAAGGATAGACCATTGTGCTACAAAACCAATTGCCAAAATAGTAAGAATGGAAGTGAGGAACAAAAACAATTGCTGCGGATCAACACCCCAGATGGCTATCACCCCCACAACTAAAAGAATGAAAATGAATAGGTGTACGATCTTATAAATGATCCTTTTGCGTTCGAGGGCAAAATGGATCCGTTTGTCGAGTCGCCTGAGCAAGGCCCTGAAAATCATATTGCCCGCGAAAAGCAACAAAAACAGAATAAGGGTTCCGAGTATTTGATAGTGTAATGTGTTCATGCCTGACAAATTTTAACCAGTTTAAAATCAATGGTGTTGTGCTGTGGAATGTTTTTTTGTCACCCCAAACAGATGCCCGAAGCGCGTAACAAAGTTAATATTTAGATGAATCTAGGCCTGATCATTTATTATGTGGTGGTGTTTTGTGTCACTTTTTTTATCAAGGGCAAAAAAATCAGGCTTTAATCGGTAAAATCCTGAACAGTTTTTTTTTAGACAAGCAATATTCAGGATGATAGGATGATAGAATGATCAATCCAATCACTTGAGAAGCAACTGGAAACAGACCTTCGGCCTTCATACCTCACAAATCCCCAGCCATCAAAAAAGTACGGATATTCATGTGAATAATGCCTTCGATATTCGAAACGGGCAATTCATCCATGCTGATGATATACTTTGGGTAATTATCTTTTATTTTGAGCAAGGTTTCAGTTTCGCGTAAGATCGTTTTTTCATCTTTCATGGTATAGGTTACCTGAATGTATTTTTTTTCGTTAGGCTTTTCTGCCACGAAATCGATCTCATAGTCGTCAAAGCTGCCAACTGTCACCTGATAGCCCATGATTTGAAGGTGTTTGAAAACAATGTTCTCCAGTATTTGCAAGATGTCAGCCTGTCTGAACCCAATGATGGCATTTCTAAGTCCAACGTCTTCAAAATAGTATTTTTCGCCTGTCTCAAATATTTTCCGCCCTTTGATATCCGTCCGGCCAATGCTAAAAATCATATAACTCTTTACAAGATAGTCAAGATAGTTCAGCACAACCTGCACAGAGATATTAGTCCGCTGCGATTTCAGGTAGTCGCTGATGCGTTTGGCTGAAAAAATTCTGCCAGTATTATCGGCAAGGAATCTCACAAGCTGCTCAAGAAAGCGCATGTTTCGCACATTGTAGCGGTTCACCACATCTTTATAGAGAATGCTTGCATAAATGTTT
Source organism: Bacteroidales bacterium (assembly GCA_018400955.1). Lineage (GTDB taxonomy): Bacteria > Bacteroidota > Bacteroidia > Bacteroidales > F082 > CALAZZ01. The sequence continues at coordinate 7,988 of JAGYLH010000037.1, read as the reverse complement.
TTGAGATAATCGAAAATGATCGGGTCTTCAAGGCTGAGGTGAATCAGGTACGGCAAGCCACCGTAGCGCAGGTACTTCAGAAAGGCCTCGTTGGTCTCTTCTAATTCGTGGAACAGGAGAAATTCGGGATAACTCAGACTATACACTTCAATCTCTATGGACCTGCCACTCAGATAACCTGCGATGTCACCCGACAATAATTCGGCATTGCTGCCTGTGACATAAATATCCATACCGCCGCGCGCCAATAAACTTCGCAGCGCTTTCTCAAATTGGGCGATGTCCTGAATCTCATCCACAAACAGGCAATCCTGTTCACCCGTGAGGCGGGTTTCAACATAGGCAAGCAGGTCGCTGTGGTTGCGAATAAAATCGAACTCAGCAAGCTCCATATTGATGTAGATGATATTGGCCTGCGACTTGCTTTCAAGGATCAGCTCACCAATTTGGAAAAGCAAATAACTTTTCCCAACCCTTCGCTGTCCGGTGAAAACTTTTATAATATCTTTACCGATGTAAGGTTTAACGCGAGCGATCAGCGATGGCCTGCTAATATAGGGCTTCTTATATTCTTCGAAAGTTTTAATCTTTTTGTAATTCATGATTGAAAGTTTATGCTAAAATATTAAATATTTCAATTATGATTGAAATTATACAAAAACAGTTTCAGCATTCATACACCGTTTTTGGAAAGTTTAAAGTAATTCTATGATTAAAAGTGTTTTTTTAGGTTCGCCAACCCATCTCAATGCTTGTGCCTTACAATTCACTCAACCTCAACCCGCTGACCTGTGACAAAAAACCAGTAAATGGCAAAACCACTTTAAAGAATTGATCCGACAGCGTAATAAATATACTGAGCCCCTTTTTTGAACCTTCTTTTACTCTCAAGAAAAGCATGGACATAAAAAAAGTCGCTGATATTCAGCGACTTGTGTACTCCCAAGGGGATTCGAACCCCTGTTACCAGGATGAAAACCTGGCGTCCTGACCGGGCTAGACGATGGGAGCGTTTTCTCCGTTCGAGGCAGCAAAATTAATCAAAAAATAATTACCTCCAAGTCCTTGGTTAAAAAAAAATTAAATTTCAAGTTTGTCCTTCGCATCTTCTTGAAAACGAAACCCTAAGCGTTTTCCAGTTTTCATCGAAATGGCATCGAGGGTGTTCTTCATTTCATTTACCGTCACCATTTTTACCGCTTCATATGGCGGCGTGAGCAAATCAAAATTGATGGTATAGGTGATAGCGGCTTCAATAATCTGCTGAGCTGTATCGCGGTTCATTTCGTGCTTGCCAAAATCATTGTACAAAAAACCCAATTCACGCTTGCCTTCGATAAAATAATGGTTGTCCTTGTTGATGAAAATACGGCCAATCAGGTATCCTATATCATTGAACCTATTATACTTAAACGAATCCGAAAGAAAATTGTAAATATTGATAATGCCACAATACGAGCGCGAGTCGTCCTCTTTTACGTAAGGTGTTCGCATCACCATATGGTCCCTGGGGAATTCGAAAATATTGGTATGCATCAAAAAAAGCAGGATATCACCACCAAACTTCAGTTCAATTTCAAAATCGCCCCGATAGCGGTTTTCAAAGGCTACATTGCGGTGGCTTTTTATTTCGCCGGCTTTTACGATATAGTCCTTGGTTAAATCTTCAATTACCCGTTTAAAAAGCCTTAAGGTGCTGAATGTGTTTGAGTAAACATCTTGTTTGAGGGTCGATTTGGTAATTAGTTTTTTAAAAAGCAAATCGTGGGGTGAAAGATCAGTTTCCATAATGCTTTATTCAAAGGTGAAGGAAAGTTGGAAAATTTTATTGTTAATTTTGGCAATACCTTCTGTGTAGAGGCTTCCATCCCTAACCAGGATGTCAAAAAGACCATAGCTCATTTTTGCTTCTACGCCAAATTTAAAATAGTTGGTATAGAAATCGAAACCAACACCTAATTCAGCAGATATATCATGCTGGTTGAGCCTTACAGGCAGATTGTTGTTGCGGTCTTCATTTTTTTTGTTCGAAGCAAGGTCGAGGCTGTATTTGCCACCTCCAATCAGGTAGGCGGCAATATTGTTGTCGCGCGCCGACCTGAATTTAAACAAGAGCGGAAAGTCAACAAAAGTGGAGGCTATGCTTTTCCTCAATGGGATAAGCTCTTCAGCACCGGCATCGTTCACACGTAAAATACTGTAATCAAGATATCGTTCGCCAAAAGCCAGTGAGGGAATAAAGCGTAAATCAAAATGGTTGCCAAGTCGCAGATTTCCAACAATACCAATGGTGAAACCGGGCGTAGGCACACCAAGAACCTCATATTGTCGCAAATTGGCAGTGCTGGGAATGCTCACGTCATCCGCATCAATGGGTTCCCAGACAGTGAAATGGTGCCCATCCATAGGTTTCATACTGAAAAGCATGTGGTTAACAGCCAGTATAAAACCAAAATGATAAGGGTCCAGGTCGTACTTGGGCAGATTGGTCACGCCACGTTTTTGTGCAAAACTGGCTTGCGACACCAATAGCAGGCTTATAAAAAGGCAAAGGAATATTTTTATTGTAGATTTCAAATTGAAAGGGGTTTATTTTGCATCAAAAACGTCTAAATGTTTGAATTATTACAAAAGATTAAAAGGCTTTGGACTTTAAAAGTCCGCGAAATTAAGCAAACTTTGATTTTATGCCACTGTAAATAGTCGCTATTCCAAAAGTAAGGCGTTTTTCAGCTGTTTGTTCAAAACCAACTTTTTCAAGTTCACGCAAAAAGGCAGTGCCATCCGGAAATGCATCAACGGATTCGGGCAAATAAGTGTAGGCTCCCTTATCGCGTGATACCATGCGCCCCACACGGGGCAAAATATGCTTGAAATAGAAACTGTAAAGTTGTTTTACAGGAAACCTGCGCGGCCGTGAAAACTCAAGGACTACAATCAGGCCTCCGGGCTTTACTACCCGGCACATCTCGCTCAATCCCTTCTGAAGGTTTTCAAAATTGCGTACACCAAAAGCTACCATGGCGGCATCAAATTGATTCTCAGGAAATAAAAGATTTTCCGAATCACCATGCTGCAATTGAATCTGCTGCGTCAAACCTTTGTTTTTTAACTTCTGCCTGCCAACATCAAGCATGGAATCGGCAATATCAACGCCAATAATGTTGCAATCGGTGTGTTTGGACAACTCAATGGCCAAATCACCGGTGCCTGTTGCGACATCAAGTACCGATTTGGGCTGGTGTTTGCGTATTATCGCGCCCACTTTTTTGCGCCAGATTTTGTCGATACCCGCAGATAAAAAATGATTCAGGAAATCATATTTCCCGGCAATATTGTTAAACATTTGCCTCACCGATTCCTTTTGCCTGTATTGTCTTGCATGTTCATCTATTTATTAGAGCAGATTTCTGATAAGAAATGCCGTCATATAAAAGGAGGCATTTGCTTTGCTTAATCATTTACGTCAGAAGCCAGTAATCTTAACACTTCAGCTTGCAATTTGTTTTTGTCGATGGGGATCACGCCGACAGCTTCGCAAACCAGGCCGCCAGCAATATTCGAGATGGTCGCCATTATTTTGGGTCTTGTTGAAGCGCAAGGCACAAGGCGGCCACACTGATAACAGTGTCGCCGGCACCCGAAACATCTGCTATGCTGCGCAAATGAGCCGGGATTTGGGTGTTTTCATATTTTCCTCCGCTGTTTTTGCCCGTATCATTACCCCATTTTCCGACAGGGTAACCAATATCATTTCGGCTTCAATTTTTCCTGCAGCCGCTTCATGGCCTCCATTGTGTTTTCGGTTGAAAAAGAATCAAAGCCACCGTTGATTCCTTCATAAAGTTCTTTGAGGTTGGGCTTAAAAAGATTTACACCTTTGAAGGAAAGAAAATTTTTGCGCTTGGGATCAACCACAACAGGGATGCTTTTTTGTTGGCAATTTCTATAGTTTTAGTGATTAGTTTTTCATCGATCACACCTTTATTATAATCTTGAAAAATAATTACATCAATTTTTCTTCCCTTAGAATGTGTTCAATCCTGAACTGCAAAGTTCTTTTTCGCGTTTGATGAGGTCGGTGGTGATCTCTTCGTCAACGCGCAACATCTGACTGTTGTTGCCAATTATCCTGAATTTGGTGGTAGTAATGCGGTCGTTGCTTTGGAGTATGCCATGAACTGCCAGCTCGTTTTGCTTGAGGATTTCTAAAACTCGCTGCCTTTTGGTCTCTGCCAACTACCGAGCAAAGCACAGGTTCGGCACCTAACCCTTTGATGTTGAGGGCCACATTGGCTGCTCCACCGGGCCTGTTTGAGCGACTTTGCACAACCACAACAGGAACGGGTGCTTCCGGCGAAATGCGGTCAACCTTGCCAAACAAATAGGCATCTACCATCACATCGCCGATAACCATTACCCTGAGCTTGTTGAAGTTGCTGAACAAATCCGTAATATGCTGCTTCGTATGCATGATAACTGATGAATTTTGGCTGCAAATTTAGCGTTTAAAAATCAAAGTCAGGGCAGTTCGTTCTTTTGGTTGAATGATGGCGGCAGCAAACATAGTTTTATGTACTTTTGAGCAATCAAAACATTGGCAATGAATAAGGAGCAGTTATCAGATATTGAGTGTGTTATTAATGAATCACCCGCAGCATTGCTGTATTTTTATAGCGATAGTTGTGCGCCATGTGTGAGCCTGCGGCCAAAGGTAGAGGCTTTGGTTAAAGAGGAATTCCCCCGTATGCAGTTTAAGCTGATCGACTCAGCGACTAATCCTGAAGTGGCTGCCCATTTCAATGTGTTTTCAAATCCCGTAATTCTTGTATTTTTCGAGGGGCACGAGCACAACAGGATGAGTAAATACATCTCGATTCAGCAATTGGAAACTGCCATCCAAAGGCCTTATCAAATGATTTTTGAGTAAAAACAGACAAAATTGCAGCTTCATTTAAATCGCATTAATATCACCAACAACAATACGGCCAACTTGGCAGTAGTATCCAAAAAGACCGTGTTTATTTGGTTCTTTCTTGGTTATAAATGGCATTGGCATTGTTTTGGCTATGCTTGACAAAAACCTGATTAATTAAAGTTAGAATTATGACAAACACCATTGAACACCACGAATGCCTGATAATAGGTTCAGGGCCTGCCGGATACACAGCAGCCATATATGCTGCCCGTGCTGATTTAAAACCCGTTATGTATTTAGGCATGCAGCCGGGTGGACAGCTTACCACAACCACCGAAGTTGAGAACTATCCCGGTTATCCCGATGGGATCGATGGCCCGGCCATGATGGAAGATTTAAAGAAACAAGCAGAACGCTTTGGCACCGATACCCGTTGGGGCATGATTACCGAAGTGGATACAACGGCAAGACCCTTCACTGTGAAGGCAGATGATGGCAAGGAAATGCTTGCCGATACACTGATAATTGCTACAGGGGCCACAGCAAAATACCTCGGTTTGGAATCGGAAGAGCGTTTTAAAGGGGGTGGGGTTTCGGCCTGTGCCACCTGTGATGGTTTCTTTTACAAGGGCAAAGATGTTGCCGTGGTTGGTGGTGGCGACACAGCTGCCGAAGAAGCTACCTATCTGGCCAAGCTTGTTAACAAGGTTTATCTGATTGTGCGTCGTGATGAATTGCGTGCTTCCAAAGCCATGCAGAACCGCGTTTTCAATACCCCCAATATTGAGGTGCTCTGGAATCACAACACCAAAGAACTTTTTGGTGAAGAAAAGGGTTTCACTAAAACATTGAAAGGTGTCGTATTGATCAATAACAAAACGAATGAAGAGCGAGTTATCGACATTGAAGGCTTTTTTGTTGCCATTGGCCATAAGCCCAACAGCGATCTATTCGCAGGGGTGCTCGACATGGACACAACCGGTTACATCATGACAAAACCAGGCACCACAACTACCAACATACCAGGAATTTTTGCCTGTGGTGATGTGCAGGACAAGGTTTACAGGCAGGCAGTTACGGCGGCAGGAACTGGCTGTATGGCAGCACTTGAAGCCGAGCGCTTCCTTGCCTCGCAAAACGATTAATGTCTGGTTGCCTCAGGCTACTGGCCTAAAGAATGTTTACTTACATTTGCATTTGACTCCCGGTTTTTTTTTAACTCACTACTTGCATAATTAGCCGGGTTAGGAAACCGGCAAACCGGGAGTCATTTTTTTTACCTATGAAACTGAAAGCCTACACCTTTGTTTTTTTGCAGTTTGCTTCTCTGTTTGCCATATTGCTTACAGGACCATTATTGGCCTATAGCTTTCATGGGATTCTGCTTGAGTTGGGCGGTATTTTCTTCGGTGCTTTGGCCATTTTGACCATGCGTATCGGAAATTTTAATGTTGCTCCAATTGCAAAGCAAGGCGGTGTGTTAATTACAAAAGGTGTTTATAAATATCTGAGGCACCCCATGTACCTGGCCCAGTTGCTAGCTGTTGCAGGTTTGGTAGCGGATTATTTCAGCTGGTTTCGTCTGGCGGTATTGCTCTTGCTTACAATTACGCTCTTGTTCAAATTGCGTTTTGAGGAAAAACAGTTAATACCACATTACGCAGGCTATGAGGCGTATATGAAAAAATCATGGCGACTGATTCCTTATATTTATTAGCCTGACTGAAATTTTGTCACCTTCCGGAATTCATTTCACATCGGTTTTTTCGAATTGGCCCCATGGCACAGCTTTTGATAAATCAGAAAAAAAATAAATCATGTTAAAACAAATAAACGCTCTCAACGACTTGCTCATTGAATTGGATGAAGGCCAAAAAAATTACCTGTTGCTATACAAATCGGGTTCCGAATCGAGCGATTGTGCCTTTGTCAATCTTTCGGAAGCAAGCAAAAAACTTCCGGGTGTTAATATTCTTTGTGCCGATGTGAACCAGGTGCGCGATATTCACCAGCAATATGGCGTTAGCAGCGTACCTTCCTTGTTGGTTTTCGAAGGTAAACAGCATATTAATGTGGTCAAAGGGTGCAACGATCCATCTTACTACATTGGCTTGTTCGAAGAGTCCCTTTTTCATGCAGCAGCCAAGATTGCCGGCAAAACCATGAAAAGCGTAACAGTGTATTCTACACCAAGCTGTTCCTGGTGCAACACCCTGAAGTCGTATTTGCGGAGCAACAGTATTCCATTCAGGGAAATTGATGTGTCGCGCGATCAGCAGGCAGCTGCCGAAATGGTAAGACGAAGCGGACAACAAGGGGTGCCGCAAACCAGTATTGACGGACAAATTGTTGTAGGGTTTGATAAAAACCGCATCAACAACTTATTGGGAATTCAACAAAGTGCTAATAACTAAATAATTATCAAATGAAAGAATTGCAACCATTGGGTGAAAATGTCATCCTCGATTTAACTACAAGTAAAAGTGAACAAAAAACAGCTTCCGGCATCATTATTCCGGATTCGGCCAAGGAAAAACCCCAATTGGCACCTGTGGCAGCCTTGGGCAGCAGTATCGAAAATCCGGCCATTGCTGTTGGCGATTCAGTGCTTTTTAAAAAATATTCCGGAACCGAAGTGGATTTTGAGGGGCGTAAATTGCTCGTAATCCCTTATGCTGACTTGCTTGCAAAAGTGGTTGAAACAGAAGCAATATAAATTTCAAAACAGTTAATTTAAATGCCTGGCTTAATCAAAGTCAGGCATTTTTTATTCCTTATGGGTGGTGCCAGCCCGTAATTTTGGCAGGCCAATAGGGATAAATTCCACCTTTTCGCGCACATGGCAGTCGATACAGGCCGTCCTGAACTGGCTGAACCCTTGTTCAAAAGTTTCCCCATCTTTGTTATCGATAACAACTTGCATGGACTGAGCACCTGTTTTCAGGAAAAGATCAGCATTCAAGGCTCTTTCAGGGCGCCGAATGATACCGGCTTCCAATGCCTCTTCAATATGCTCCAGCTGATAATCGGCATATTCCCAGTTGCCATCCATACTGGCCCAATACAATTC
>JAGYLH010000036.1 GCA_018400955.1 Bacteroidales bacterium | reverse complement strand
TGGGGCTATAATCACTGAATTTAATCAAAATGCGGGTATCCGTGTATGGGGCTATCTGACCATCATAGTTATAGGTGGTATCGCTGTAACTACTACCATCAGGCATATGGGAATAAGCCGTATAATGAATATGGAAATCGTAATTTCCAACGTAAGGTGGTACTTTTTCAATGGTTTCCTTGGTGCAGCCGGATGCCCAAAATAAAGCAAGGATTAAAACAAAATATAAGCTTTTCATGATAGGGTACTATTTGATAACAAAAGTAAATCAAAAATCAGAAAAAGTCAATAGCAGGCTGTTATTCAATATTTTCCGGAAGATAAACCCTGAAAATGGTTCCTTTATCCTTGTCCGAAACAAAAGTTATTTTACCCTGCAGATATTGTTCGGTAAACAGTTTCATGCTGTAGGTCCCGATACCTCTTCCTGTTCCTTTGGTGGAGAAAGACCGTTGAAAAATCTGCATTTGCACATCGTTGGGCATAAAACTGCTGTTGTGTACCCAAAAAATCTTTTCTTCATCCAGGTCATGGCAGCCAAGGCGTATGGTTTCGCCTTTTGCTGAAGCTTCCAGGGCATTTTTAAGCAGGTTTACCAACACCCTTTTCAACAAGACAGGGTCAGTGTGCATTTTTTTGGCAGATGCCTGTGGATCGATCTCAATGGTTTTTTCGGCAGCCACATGGTGATGTGCCAGCTGATTGACAACTTCGTGCAGCAATCCGGCCGGGATTATTTGCTTTACATGAATGCGTAAGTTGCCACTTTCGGCCGATAAAAGCTCGCGCTGCGAATTGATCTCATCGATCAGGGTATTGCTTAATTCGTCAGCTATGGCAAGGTATTGCTGCTTCTCTTCGGGATCGTCGGTAATACGCAGAAATTCGATGAATCCGCGCAACCCACCTGCCGTGTTGATAATATCGTGAAAGAAAACGCGCTCAAGCATCTGCCTGCGTTTTTCGTTGCCGATATCGTTGAAAGATAGTACCACAAAATCAGTCTTGCGGTAACGAAATGGCGATGCCGTCACGTTTAAATCGTAGGCTATTTCCTTTTGGTCAATCTTTGCAGTAATCCTGCATTCGTTGGTAATGCGTTCGCCCGTCTCTATACAATCCTGAATGGCGTTAACGGCCCCACAATAGCGACAACTTTCGGTTGTACCGCATCCACCTTCGGTTTCGCGGGCATGAATACAGTTGAGCAGTTCGCCCGGGCGCTGTCCCAGGCATTCATTCAGGTTATTAATGCCCAGCAATTGGAGCAGGGCTTTATTGGCAAATACCACTTGCCGCTGCTTGTTCAGAATGGCAGCAATATAGGGCAGTGCATTTATGATTTCACTGACATATTTAAAATTGGAAAAATGGGTGCTGTCCGTGTTTAGCTGCTCAGCAGTTGCACGTTCGGCGGGAGCAAAGTGTGTTTTCATAAGGCTTATATTTTCGGGCCACTTTTAGTTGGCTGGTTTATCCGCTCTTGAAATGCCAGTATTTTGCTGATGATGCCTGATTGGTAGAAGCTATATTTAGTTTGGCTTTTTGCTAAGAAGTACCAAAACCATTCCAGCTACCGGACTGAGAACAAAACTAATGAAAAAAAGCCATTGTTTGCTTATACGGCTTTTTTGATCAAATGTTTCTGATATATACAGCGAAAGGGCATACCAGAAAACAAAAGCGATGGCAATCCAAAGTCCGGTCATATCAATAAAAATAAATGATTAAAAATAGCACTGGCAAGGCGATTCCAAGCAGGGTAAGCCATCCACCGCGGGCTGAAATACCATAAGGGCCACGCGAAATAAACAATCCTGTGAGGGCCATTACAATCAATGCGCCCGAAAATATGTCTGAATACCACGTCCAGTATTTCTGTGGGTTATAGTGCAGATAATTCATTTCGCGAAACACGGGCCGTCGTTTGGTTTTTTCGATATAACCATAACCCGTCTCTGTATCAAAAACAGCCGTTCCACCATGCAGAAAAACCTTCAGGCGGCTTGTTGATGGGTAAAAATGCCTGCGGTAGTCCTTGTTTTCACCGAAAGGCTTTAACAATTGGAGCACCTCTTCTTTGTTCATGCCTTGCTCAAGCGGTCCTACTTCAACTTGTTTTTCAACAATGATATAATTGGGGTTCCAGTCGTCGCGGTGGTTGATGGCAATGCCTGAAAGGGCATAAATAACAGTCATACCGAAAAAGAAATAGCCAAAATCGCGGTGGACGGCCTTATTCCATTTTCTCCATTTAAAAGCCATATAAGTAGTTGTAATTAGGGGAAGGAACAAGCAGCCCCAAGGCTATGAGGCTGCTATAAATCTTTAATCTTCAATAATTTCGTAGCCGGTGGCAATAATACTGTAAAAGGACAATTTAGTGGTGCCTTTTTCAGCCATGGCAGCCCTGTGATTTTCAATTTGCTTGTAGGTACCTGTGGCTGTATAACTTTCGTATTCACAACCTTCTTCACTTTCTATTTCTTCCTGAATTTCTGTTTTTAATTCTTCTTCCCATTCAGCCAAATAAGCTTCGTCAATAACAAATTCATCGACAATACCGGTAGCTACTACTACTGAACCTTCCCATTCAGATTTAAAAGCAGCCATGTTTTCGCCAGTATTGATTCTGATGCGTCCATCTGATTCTGTATCAACCAGAAACATTTTTTTTCCACCATGGCTACACACATGATCAATTATTCCTTGTACCTTTACTTCCTTGCCAACAAATTCACCTGCTGTTTCAGTAAAATTCGCAGGCGTGAAAACCTCGGCAAAGGTATCTTCAGTAGTTTCTTCTGGTGTGGTAGATGTTCCACAACTAAATAAAAACAAGCCCATCAGGCTCAGTAAAATGATGTTTTTCATTGTAATTCAATTTTAGGTTTGATTAATAGATGTGCAAAAATAGGAAAATAGGCACTTCTTTTACTTGATTAACTTTACAAAAAAAACTTGTTATTCTTCAATTACCAATTCGTCAGGTGGAATACTAATGCCATCATAGCGAGTTTCGATGCCGTTCACATAGGTGATGGTCAGCAATACAACACCGTTTTCATCATATTTTACCCATTCGCCATTGCGCCGGCCCATCACAAATTGCCCTTCTTCGCGCTTGCGTCCGCCAGGCCAATACCAGCTGTGGGTTCCATTGGGGTTATCTTCAATAAATTGACCCTCAAATGATAAGCTGCCATCAGGATAGAAGTATTTCCATATTCCTTGTCGCATACCGGCTACATATTCCCCTTCTTCGCGGTGGTCTCCATGATCGAGAAACCAAAACCTTCTTCAAGTCCTTCTATGTAATCGCCACTTGTCAGCACTTCTCCCTCGTGGTCGTATTCTGTCATCATCCCATCAAGCAGTCCGTATAAATATTGCTCTTCACGCAGCAGTGACCCGTCTTCATAATACCACAACCATTTGCCGGTTGGCAAGCCTGCATCAGTAAAATAGCCTTTTTGCTCAAGCTGGCCGCCCGGATAGAAAAATTCCCATTGCCCTGTACGTTTGTCCTGTGTGTATTGCCCCCTGGCCTTCAGGCTTCCGTCAGCAAAATACTCGAGCCAGTATCCTTCGCGTTGCCCGGCTTCAGATAGAATTCCTTCGGCCACGACAATGCCATTTCTGAAAAAGAATGATTTTTCTATTTCGCCGGTTTCAGTGTATTCGCGGCGCACCCCTTCGGCCACACCATTGCGGTATGTGGCCTCGGCTTTTACTTTTCCGCTGGGATAGTATTCCCGTCGCAATTCAAGCCTTGCTACTTCGGCTGCACTTTCCTGTATGATATCATCAACATACTTGGTTATTTTCGCCAGGTTTCCTTTTCGGTCATATTCCTTGAATACCCCATGGCGCAGGCCATGACGGTAGTAACCTTCGGTGCGGAGTTCGCCCGTTTCATAAAACCACTTCCACACACCATTTTTTCTGTTATTGGCATCATATCTGTTGATTCGTTCGCGATCGGTAATAAATCCACGCTGGTAGGTGATGATTTCTATCACATTGCCATCCGTATCATAATAGCGGGCTATCCCCTCTTCCAGTCCGTTATCAAAAGGGATAGATTTCAATAATTGGCCATTCAACGAAAAATGCCGGGTCAGACCTTGCTTTTTATCATTTTGAAAATTTTCGCACACTATTTCATCCGGCAGGTAAGTTACCCTTTCGCCATGCCGCTTTCCTTGTTTGTAGTTGATTTGAAGCGTTATGTTTCCACTTTCATCATAAAAAGACCACAGGCTATCGAGTTCGAAATTCTTCCTGTTGCCTTCCGATTTCAAGGTGCTGTCAGGATAATATGTTTTCCAGTATCCATCCGGTTTTCCATCAACCAAATAACCTTCGCTTGACAGCTTGCCCTCATCATCATAATACCTGGTAAATTCGCCTTTTGACTGGTCGTTTTGTGCATGGGACACAAACACGAACAAACTAAAAGAAAGGAGTAATATGAAATTCCTTATATCGGGCATGGTGGTATACTTAACTTGAAGGAATTACTTTTCTGCCCGGTGCTATGCGCTCTTGCCTGTCAATTTTATAAATATCGTCTTTCTTCACTTTGAGCAGTGTTTTTTCACCACCCGGAATGATATAATAGTAGGTGGTATCATAGGCTACGCGGCCATATTTTTTTGTCCAGTCAAGGGCAGATATTTGATAATTATCTTTGGTATTAAGCACAAATTTGAGGTTGCGGTTTTCCCCAGTTTCAAAGGATATCATTAGTGCATTGGGTTCAATTTCTTCGCACACTCCCGGAGTATTCTTTTTTATAATGATTTGTTCAATAAACTGTCCGTTTTCAAAACGAATCTTTCCTTGTGCCACCTTGGTTTCTTCGATGGTTAAATTTCGTTGCAAAATGAATTTACGCGAATTGTAAAACTGCACATCACGCAGGTCTATACCATGATCTTCGACCTGATACTTCATTACTTGCGTAAAATAAATGCTTTTAGAACATGCTGAACCCAGCAGCATCATTACAATTAAAAGCAGCATATTAAAGATTGGTTTCTTTTTCATTTTTGGCATGTTATTTTTACAAACCTAATTTATCCGAAATATCAAGCATCCGCTGAATGGGTATGCGCGCTTTTTCAATCACATCAGCATCCAATTCAATGGCTGGTTTCCCGTTTTTGAGGGCTGCATAAAGCTTGTCCAACGTATTGAGCTTCATATAGGGGCAGTCGTTACAATTGCATGTTTCATCGCTTGGCGCCACCAAAAATTCCTTTTCGGGCGATTGCTGCTGCATTTTGTGCAAAATACCACTTTCGGTGGCTACAATATATTTTTTAGCCACATCCTTGGCCGTAAACTTAAGTAATGCTGTAGTAGAACCAATAAAATCAGCGAGTGCCAATACCTGGGCCTTGCATTCGGGATGCGCTATCAACTTGGCATCGGGGTGCGCTTGTTTGAGTTTGATGACAGCTTCGGTGGTTAAAATGTCGTGTACTTCGCATGTAGCATCCCACAGCAGCATGTTGCGACTGGTGATTTTGTTGATATAATCTCCCAAATTTTTATCCGGGGCAAAAATCAGCTTTTGGTCTTTTGGAAAGGATTCCACAATTTGAACAGCATTGCCCGAAGTACAAATTACATCTGACATGGTTTTAATGGCTGCCGAACAGTTGATGTAGGAAATAACCAGATGATCCGGATGCTTTTGTTTGAATGCGGCAAACTTATCGGGTGGACAGCCATCTGCCAGGGAGCAACCTGCTTCAAGATCGGGCAAAACAACCAGTTTTCCGGGATTAAGGATTTTAGCTGTTTCGGCCATAAAATGCACCCCTGCAAACACAATCACATCTGCTGTTGTTTTGACTGCCTGCTGCGCCAAACCCAAACTATCACCCACATAATCAGCTATATCCTGTATTTCAGGAACTTGATAATAGTGGGCCAAAATCACAGCATTTTTTTCTTTTTTAAGTTTCCCTATTTCCCTCAAAATATCCATCTTTGCTTCCTTTTTCAATGCTACATTTCTGATTTTTCGGTCAAGCTATTTTTGACAAATTTAAAGCTTTTCCACGCTATGTTGCAGAACTTTTATTCTCAAAAGCCATATATATAGTTTATTTTAAAAATAATTATTTAATAATGTATTGGAACTGTTAATAGCTGTATAAAATCTTCTCACTTGTTTTGGAAATTTCACTTTTCAGATTTTATGAACACAAAGTTAACAGTAATTTTTACTTATATATCTTAAAAACAAATATATAATTTAAGAAGCATATGTTTAGCAAAGGGGAATTTGTTGATAAAATTGAATCGGTTTTTTGATATAAATTGTTCATTATATTTTAACATCCGACTGATAACATCTGATAAAAATCCGGTTTTTTCGGCTTTTGTTGATAAGCTTACCAAATAGGCTGTGTTTATGAATAGTTTGTAACAGCTATTAACAATTCAGTGTGCGTTGTTGTTGAAAACTATCATTTAATTGATTGATAGAGGCTTAATTCAGGACAGTGAAAAGGCATATTTATTTAATGTGTTCATAATAAAGCTGTAAAATTTACCGTGCTCGAGAAAATGAATAATTTTGCATATAATTTTATCAACAAGCAAAACATGACAATTACGATAGCGATTGCAAGTGATCACGGTGGATTTGAAATGAAGTCTTTTATTAAGCAAAAGCTTATAGATAAAGGATATGAGGTGGCTGATTATGGAACAAACTCCAATGAAAGTGTAGATTATCCTGATTATATTCATCCGCTGGCCAAAGCCATTAACGATGGCAAATACCTTCGTGGAATCATCCTGTGTGGTAGCGGAAATGGTGCCCAAATGACAGCTAATAAATATGCCAATGTAAGGGCAGGCCTTGCCTGGAACAAAGAGCAAGCGTTACTTATACGGCAGCACAACAACGCCAACATACTATCTTTGCCCGGACGTTTTGTTGATTTTGATGTAGCTTGGGAAATGGTAGAAGCCTTTCTGGGCACTGATTTTGAGGGAGGGCGCCACGCATTACGTGTTTCTAAAATTGCTGATATAAACTAAGAAATGGCTACAGATCAGAATACATTTAACCAAAAAGCAGCGCGAATAGCTTTTGATGAGGAGCACCGCAGGAAGATAAATTTCAATATCGACCGCTACGACCAGGCTGTGCTGAAAGGCAAGGCACGCTATGCCAATCTTGAACTGGCACGGCAAAGGGCTTCTAATATAAAATACAAATCAATTTACCAGTTGGACAAGTTGCTTACGGAGTTTGAAACCAACTTTGGACGTAATGGGGGAAAAGTGGTGTGGGCCAAAGACCATACCGATGCTTTGGGGGCCATTTTGCATCTGCTTGACGAAAGAAAGGCCAAAAAGGTTGTCAAATCAAAGTCGATGACAACCGAAGAAATTGAGCTGAATGAGGCATTGGCAGGCAAGAAAATTGAAGCTATTGAAACAGATTTGGGTGAATACATAGTGCAGCAGGCGGGCGAAAACCTTATCATATTGTAACAATTTACCATGCATAAGTCCAAGAAGATGTTGCAAGCCCTCCGTTTCATGAAAAATTTGGTCTTGATCCGCAAAGTGCAAGCCGAAGAAATTACTGCTTTCGCCGCCAGAAAAAATTGCGAAACGATTTTGTTGAAGCTGATGCAGGCATCACCGGTGCAAATTTTTGATTGCCGACATAGGTGCTGTTGCATTGGACTGAAAATGAAGGCAATGGCTTGATGACGATGGCATTTCCTGATTTGCATATCGTAGTGGCAGGCATCGAAAATAATCCTGACCATGGAACACACTCTGGATTTATTCTTACTTTGTTGTCAACGTGAAGGCGGCAGAAACAGCACCAAAGACGTACAACTCCATAGTAAGTGGTCCTGTAAAGAGCATGAAGGCATTATACTCAAACAAATGGTGTGATTTTACTTGATAACGGCAGAACCAAAATTGCTTACTACACTTCAAGCAACGAAATAGCACCTGCATCTTCGTTGTGTGCCTGAGCCTGAATGTGTGCCCGGTGTATAAAAACATTGGCGTCAAGAGTTACGAAACCACTTACAAATTTCCATTGGATCTGGTGATTACACCACATTTTCGGGTATGGATCAATCAGCACCTATTGGCCAGCCTCTTCCCTTTGTACCAATGTACAGAGGTTTGTCCGGTGAAAATACCTTGCATGAACTATTATTGCATAACAGGAGTGATGCAGTAAAAGAAGGGCATACTAAATTTGGCGAGCGTTTTTTGGTGAAAACTTCCAAAAAATCCTGATGAAACGCAGTATGATGGATATGGTCGGTTCTTCCACCAAAATATTGTGGTGAAATATTTCATGGGAAAAAGCTGTAGCTGAAGGCAAATGCCCAAATTTGCTCCCAAATCATTCAATAAACTTTGGAAAGAAAGCGAACAGGTTAAAGAATAGCCAGAAAGATTTTTGATATTGGAAAAATCCCCAAATCTGCAATCGCTGATCTGCAATCATAAATCTTCAATCACTTTTTATTGATTTATGATTTACGGCTTAAGATTGAAGATTTTTGATCTGACTCACAAAAATACGCTCCCATAAACACACAGCATCACTGACTCACAAAAAAATCTCCCTCAAACAAACTGCCTCACAAAATACGCTCCCTAATCCAACAATTCTGCGATTTTCGAGCGGAGTTCTTCATCGCGCAAATTTTTGGCTATGATGGTACTCATTTTTATCCAACAGCACACTGTGTGGAATAGATTGCACGCCATAAAGCTTGCCGGCAGCATTGCCCCATCCTGCAAGGTCCGAAACGTGACCAGGTGAGTTGATCTGCTTCAATGGCTTCGAGCCATTTTTCGTGACTGGTATCAAGCGAAACCCCGAAAACATCAAACCCTTTGTCTTTATAGTCTTGGTAAACAGCCACGATGTTTGGGTTTTCCTGGCGACAGGGGGCGCACCACGAAGCCCAGAAATCAATCAGTAAATATTTTTCTCCAACCAGTTCGGAAAGCGCTATCATTTCCCCATCAGGATCTGCTTGTTCGAAATCAACAAAAGGCTGTCCTACAGCTACTTTTCTTAAGGTACCTACCCTGTCAAACATTTCTTTGGAATAAGCGGATTGCGCATTCGGATCGAAATGAAGGATCATTGCTTCAAGTTCTTCTAAATCAAACAGGTATGAATTACGAAACAACATATAATGGGCTACCACATCATTTCCATTCTCGCTTATATAGTTTACCAAAAAAGCAGACTGCTCGGCTTCAACGGCTTCGTAGGCTTGTTCAGCATCGGTTTTGGCTTGCTCGTCGCCATTCAAATCCGCCTGACGGTAAGCCTGGCCAAATTCACGCAATTGGTTGCTATAAACATCATATTCCTGTAAAAAAGCCATATAGCGGTCCTGTGTGGCCGATCCAGTGGTGATGGATTCCCGTGTGTTTTGTGCGTCAAGTTTCACCGTAATCTCGGCAGGCTCGGCAAAAAAGCCATAGGCTGCACGTACATCTTCGAGGTTTAAGAAGTACATCTCCGGATCTAAAATTTCACCTGAGAAAGTAGCGGTCCCTTCTGCTATCACAGCTGAATCAAGCTTGATCCATTCGCCATTGGCACGCTTTTCCAAGGTCAATTTTTTTCCATCTACATGCTCAGCATCCACTTTTATAGTGAAAGAATTATCGACGGATGTTCCGCATGATCCCAATATAAATGCGGTTAAGACGAACAGCAATAGTTTATTTTTCATTTGTTGCAGGTGTTTGATTTATAGGTTAAAAGACAAAACTAGGTATTTTTTTTTGATTACATTCTGGCAGATATAGATTTATGAAACTGTTAACAAAATCTGCTCAAAACATTTTTATTCATCTACAAATATTGCTTGGGTTTATTTTTTTGGTTTTGTGATAAAGAATACAATAAGCAGAATAATCAGTTCCGTAAACAAGGTGCTCAAGCTGATTCTTAAAATGGTATCGGTAAAACGGGCAAAACTGAACGCTTCCAGAAAAAACAAGACGGTATGGTGCAGCAGGATCAATGTAAAAGAGTAGGTGATAAACCATCTTTTTCCTTTGTCTGAAATACCAGGCGATTCATCAGTATCGGGGCTCTGGGCACCTGATACCAGACGGATTACGGCAGGTCGCATAAAGGCCAACAATAGGGTAGCACCGGCATGCAAACCCGGCGTAGCCATAAACAAGTCAACAGCCAGTCCCATGCCAAACCCCAAAATCAGCAATAACCAACCAGGTATGGAAAATGGCAAAAGCAACACAAACAAGACATATACATAGGGGTTTATGTAACCACCAATGCGTATATTGTTTACAATAAACACTTGAAGCAGAAGCAAAAGCACAAACCTGATAGCATTTTTGGCATAGCTATTCATACACATTCAATTTTAAGAGCGCTTCAATTTCATTTTGATTTCTGTTGTTCACCACGTAAACATACTTCAGTTTATTAAAGTCAGTTGAAAACTGTATGCTGGCTTCATTCAAACCGCGGCCTTCCTGCTCAAAATATTCCAACACAGTACCCACCATAATGCCTTCTGGAAATATAAATGAGTGCCCGCTCGTAACAAGGGTATCCCCTGGCGCGGGACTGAGGTGTGTTGGTATGTCCTCAACGATCCCCTTTTTAAAATCTTTACCATGCCATACCAGATTGGCCAGCTGATTGTTTTTACTGAACTTTATGCTCAGGCGTGCATGGGTATGCAAAATAGATAAAGCGGTGGCGTAGTTTTCCGAAACACCAATAACAATGCCCGCTATGCCGCTGGGTGAAACCAGTCCCATTTCTTTTTCGATACCATGTTTGCTACCTTTATTAATAATAATGTAGTTGTTGCGCAAGTGGACTGTATTGCTAACTACACGCGCCGGGATATATTCAAAACCGACACTATCGACCAATTCTATCAACAAGCTATCGTTCAAATGTTCATAAAAGTAGAGTTTTTCCTGTAAGCGGGCATTTTGTTCAGCCAATTGGTTACTGGTTTCCTTCAGCCTGAAATAATCACCGATGCTTGCGCCAAAGGCCAGAATGCCTCCTGTAAAATTCGATGTTGTGTTTACGATAGCTGCCCTGTGGTAGGTATGGCTTTTGGTGAGTAGCCAAATGGACAGGGCCCCGAGCAGCATAAAAAGCAGCACGAAGTTTTGTTTCAGGAAAAAACGAAACAAATTACGCATAGGAGTAATGAATCAACTGTAGTTTTTCGCAATCATACAGCGTTGCAGGGCTATTTAATCAGGAACGGGAATTTATCAAAGTTCTTGAGTGCAATACCGGTTCCGCGGGCTACAGCGCGTAATGGGTCTTCTGCAACGTGCACTGGCAATTTTGTTTTGGCATGAATTCGCTTGTCTAAACCACGCAGCAGAGAACCACCACCGGCCATGTAAATACCTGTGCGGTAAATATCGGCCGAAAGTTCGGGAGGTGTCATTTCGAGTGCGTTGAGCACGGCAGCTTCAATTTTCAGAATACTTTTGTCGAGGCAATGGGCAATTTCTGAATAGTTCACTTTTATTTCTTTTGGGATACCCGTTAGCATATCGCGTCCATGAACGGCATAGTCGTCCGGTGGGTTATCGATGGTGGGCAAAGCAGCTCCAACTTCAATCTTGATTCGCTCGGCTGTGCGCTCACCAATGTTGATATTGTGCTGTTTACGCATATACTCTTCAATATCAGCATTGAAGTCGTCGCCGGCTATGCGTATCGATTTGTTGTTCACAATCCCTCCCAGGGCAATTACAGCAATCTCGCTTGTTCCGCCGCCGATATCAATAATCATATTGCCGTTGGGTTCGAGCACATCAATGCCAATGCCAATGGCTGCAGCCATGGGCTCGTGTATCAGTCGTACTTCCTTGGCACCGGCTTGTTCGGCAGAGTCCTTTACTGCACGCTCTTCCACTTCGGTAATTCCCGAAGGTATGCATATAACCATTTTTAGGGCGGGGGGAAATAGCCTGTTTTTAAAACCAATCATTTTGATCATTTCCCTGATCATGTATTCTGCTGACTGAAAATCAGCAATTACACCATCGCGCAGGGGCCTGATGGTTTTAATGTTCTCATGCGTTTTGCCATGCATCATCATGGCTTTTTTACCAACTGCAATGATGCGGCCAGTGTTTCGTTCAATGGCAACAATTGAAGGTTCGTCAACCACAACCTTATCATTGTAAATGATGATGGTGTTGGCTGTGCCCAAGTCAATGGCGATTTCTTTGGTTAAGAATGAAAAGAGTCCCATGTTAATATCCTAAATATCTTATGTTTACTAATGTTTAAAATGTCGTGTTCCCGTAAAAACCATACTTACGCCCAACTTATTGCAGGCATCGATACTTTCCTGGTCCCTTACCGAACCTCCGGGCTGAACAACGGCTGCAATACCTGCCTCAGCTGCCAATTGAACAGAGTCCGAAAATGGAAAAAACGCATCCGATGCCAAAACTGCGCCTTCAAGGACAAATTCGTTTTCCCGTGCCTTGGCAATACATTGTTTCAAAGCATCTACGCGGGAGGTTTGACCTATTCCTGAACCCACCAACTGTTTGTTTTTGGCCAGCACAATGGCGTTTGAGCGTGTGTGCTTTGCCACTTTGTTGGCAAACACCAGGTCGTCGAATTGGCGAGCATCCGGTTTTTTTGATGTCACCAGTTTAAAATCGGAAACCGATTCGCTCTTGCTGTCCCGGTCTTGTTGCAAAATACCATTTAAAACTGATTTGAATTGTTTCTCTGGAAAGTCAAAATCCCGCAAACGCAAAATTACTCTATTTTTCTTTGAGCGAAGTAGTTGAAGAGCGTTTATTTCAAAATCGGGTGCAGCAATGATTTCGAAAAATAATTGATTTACAGCCGTTGCCGTTTCTTCATCAACTGGTTGGTTGCAAAGAAGCACCCCGCCAAATGCCGAAACAGGATCGCCGGCCAAAGCATCGGCATAAGCCTGGCTAAGCTGGCTGCGGCAAGCTAAACCACAAGCGTTGTTGTGTTTAAGAATGGCAAAAGTGGGTTCGTCAAATTCAGCCAGGAGCGACATGCCTGCATCCAAGTCGAGCAGGTTGTTGTATGAAAGTTCTTTTCCGTGTAGTTTTTCGAAAATATCTTCAAGCTTGCCAAAGTAAATACCTTGTTGCTGAGGGTTTTCTCCATATCGCAAAGAAGTAGGTTGGTTGCTGCTTTTTCTGAAGGCTTCGGAATAGCCTTTGTTCATCCAGTCAAAAATGGCTGTATCATAATGCGAACTCACTGCAAAACCATAAGAAGCAAAACGTGCCCGGTCGTCTAAACTGGTTTGGTCATCCTTTTTGTTTAGCAAACTGAGCAAATCCTTGTAATAATCAGCCGACGGCACCACCAAAACTTCAGCAAAGTTTTTGGCGGCAGCCCGAATGAGTGAAATACCTCCAATATCAATTTTTTCAATAATATCTTTGCTTTCAGTTGTTTGGCGCACCGTTTCTTCAAAGGGGTACAAATCAACCACCACCAGATCGAATGGTGGAATGCCGTATTGTTCCATTTGTTCAACATCTTCGGGCAGATTTCTGCGCCCAAGTATGCCGCCAAACACTTTGGGGTGCAAGGTTTTTACGCGCCCACCCAAAATAGAGGGATATTCTGTGAGGCTTTCGATGGCTATGGATTTTATGCCCAGAGCAAGTATAAAATCATGTGTGCCACCGGTTGAATAAATTTTTACACCTGATTTGTGCAGATGCAACACAATCTCATCAAGGCCTTCTTTATTATAAACAGAGATAAGGGCCGTTTCTATTCTTTTCAAAATGAATGGTTTTGGTTTTGCAAGTTTACTAAAAATTTGGCTTTCATGCAATTAAAATTCAAATTAAACTGGAAAATTCCATGCATGCTGCACAGCGCAATCCGATAAAACTTTCGTGTACAAAGTTAGCAATTGAACTTCATTTTTGAACCTATTGATTACCTTTACGGTCTAAAAATCAGAAAAAATTACATCATGCTACTGCTCTTCAAACTTATAGCTGAAAGTTTCCGTTTTGCGGTTGGATCTTTGGTTGTCAATAAAGTGCGCACCATGCTGTCGTTGCTTGGTATTACCATTGGGATATTTTCGATTATTTCGGTATTTTCTGTTTTCGACAGTTTGGAGAAAGCCATAAGGGACAATATTAATTCATTGGGTGATAATGTATTGTTTATCCAAAAGTGGCCCTGGATGATGGGTGGCGGCGATTATCCCTGGTGGCGTTATTGGCAACGTCCCGAGGCCAGTATGCTCGATATGCGTGAACTTGAGAAGCGTAGCAATAGTGCAGAGGCATTTGCTTTTATGGTTGGTACCAGCCGCGACGTAAGCCATTTGAACACAACCATAGAACGCGTTTCGGTGCAGGCGGTATCGCATGATTATGCTGTTGTGATGCCTTTTGACCTGGAAGACGGGCGTTATTTCACCCCATTGGAATCGCAAAGTGGTCGCAATGTTGTTATTGTTGGTGCCGAGATAGCCGAAACCTTGTTTCCATCGACAACAGCCATTGGTAAATCGATAAAGATTTTTGGCATGCGTCTGGAAGTAATTGGTATTTTGAAAAAGCAGGGAGATGATGTTTTTGGCAATTCGGATGATAAAAATGTTTTGGTACCAATCAATTTTGCGCGCAATATTATCGATATCCGCAGTATGGGCACTACCATTGTAGCCAAAGCGAAGCCCAATGTTAGCAATGACCAGATGAAAGATGAACTCACAGGCATTTTGCGATCGATACGAAAGCTCAAGCCAACGGCAGATGATAATTTTGCCATTAACGAAACGGATATTATCAACAGGGGCTTCGACCAATTATTTGGTGTAATCGCCATCGTGGGCTGGATCATTGGCGGTTTTTCGCTCCTGGTGGGTGGATTTGGTATTGCCAATATCATGTTTGTTTCGGTTAAGGAACGCACAAGCCAGATTGGTATTCAAAAATCACTTGGGGCGAAAAATTATTTTATCCTTTTACAGTTTCTTTTCGAAGCCGTTTTTCTCTCTATCATAGGCGGTATTGTTGGCTTGCTGATTGTTTTAAGCATGTCGGTGCTCGTTAGCCAGTTCACTTCGTTTACACTGATCTTGTCGATTGGAAACATTGTACTAGGCGTTTTTGTTTCTGCACTTATCGGCTTGATATCCGGATTTTTACCTGCCTGGTCTGCCTCAAGGCTAGAGCCGGTTGAGGCCATGCGATCGAGTTTTTGACCACCATACCGGGCATTTCCACTGTTGAGCATTGCCTATTTTCTACTATCTTTACACTTTAAACTATACCGATGCAGCACAGATGGGTTTTACGGCAAAAGGGTGATATGCAGTCCATTCGGCACCTGATGAAAGAACTGACGGTGGACGAACACCTGGCCAACCTATTGACGCATCGTGACATTTCCACATTTGACGAAGCCAAATATTTTTTCAGGCCATTGCTCGAAAACCTGCACGACCCTTTTTTAATGCAGGATATGGACAAGGCTGTGCAGCGGATACTGCAAGCTATCGAAAAAGGGGAAAAAATAATGGTTTACGGCGATTATGATGTGGACGGGACTACCTCAGTTACATTGGTTTATTCTTACCTGAAGAAGTTTTTTAAAAAGCGCATCGAATTTTACATCCCCGACCGCTATAAAGAGGGCTATGGTATTTCATATCAAGGTATTGACCATGCTATTAAAGAGGGTATTAACCTGATTATTGCCCTCGATTGCGGCATCAAAGCCGTTGAGAAAATAGACTATGCCAATAAGCATAATTTGGATTTTATTATTTGCGACCACCACCGCCCTGGCGAAAAAATTCCAGAGGCGGTAGCTGTTCTCGACCCCAAGCGTGATGATTGCAATTACCCTTTCAAAGAGCTTTCGGGCTGTGGCGTTGGGTTTAAGCTGCTGTCAGCACTTGCCAAAACACAAGCTGAGCCCATGGAGCAGCTCTATGGTTTGCTTGATTTGGTTGCTATAAGCATAGCAGCCGATATCGTGCCCATAACGGGTGAGAATCGGATACTGGCCTATTTTGGGCTCAAGCTGATAAACACCAATGCCAGGCCGGGTTTAGAAGCTGTTTTGTATTATTCAAAGATAAGCAAACGCGAACAAAATGATGATGACAACGGCCTTTCGCTGAGCCGCGAACTCACCATAAGCGACCTCGTTTTTATGATTGGCCCCCGCATCAATGCAGCCGGAAGGATTGATAGTGCCTGCGACTCGGTGAGGCTGATGCTTGCCGACAAAATGGGCCACGCCAAAAATCTGGCACTGGCCATTAACAAATTGAATGACGAACGCCGCAACCTCGATAGCCAGATTACGGAAGAAGCCCTGGCCATGATTGCAAATAATCCCGAATTGAGCCAAAACAAGAGTACAGTTCTTTTTAATGAAAACTGGCATAAGGGAGTGATTGGTATTGTAGCATCGCGATTAACGGATAATTATTACCGTCCCACCATTATTCTCACTAGTTCGAACGACTTGATTACAGGATCGGCACGTTCGGTGAAAAATTTTGATGTGTATGATGCCATTGACCATTGTTCTGATTTACTGGAACATTTTGGTGGCCATAAATATGCCGCAGGCCTGTCGATGCAGCCTGATAAACTGGATGCTTTTAAACAACGGTTTGAGACTTATGTACGCGAGCATATCACAGAAGATATGCTTGTTCCTGAAATAGAAATAGATACATTAATAGATTTTATAGATATAAAACCAAAATTCGTTCGTATCCTCAAGCAGTTTGCCCCATTTGGACCAGGAAATATGTCGCCTGTTTTTCAGACCAATGAAGTAATAGACACGGGCAGGTTACGTATTGTTGGTAAAAACCACCTCAAACTTGAACTGATGCAAATGAGCCGCCGCAGCGATCCCATTTCGGCCATTGCCTTTCAGCAAGCCCATCATTTTGATCAAATTAAGCGTGGTGAGCCCTTTAGTATTACCTACCACATAGAAGAAAATACGTGGATGGGTAAAATAAGTTTACAACTTAATATCAAAGATATTAAGTTTGCGGATGCTTAGCACCTCTAATCGTGCTTGATTTCAAAACCCATTCATTTTTTCAAAAGAGTCAACGGACTTTCCCAAGTGCTTCAATTGTAGGGAGAACCAAATAAGTATAACACCAAAACCAAGGGCAAGAATACCGCTTAAAACCACCAGGGCCTGTGCTGAATTATAGGGGTTGATCAACAAGATGATGCCAAAGAGCAAACTTACAAGGGCATTCACAAGCAGCATGTTTTTATTGGCCAGGTCGTTGCCTAAATTGACAAGGATTACGAGCAGCATAATACCAATCAGAATAGCCCATAATCCAATCATGGTGATAAAGAAGGAGATGGTTTGCTGGGTATAGATCAAAATAAGGCTGCCCAGAACTATGGTGATGATGGATTGGGTGATCAAAACACCATAAGGAAACTCTTTCCTGATACGTTGTACGGCTACAGCCAGCATGATAAGGCCTGCCAGTAGTATGGCCAGGCCTGAATATTTAGCGATAACCACTGTTGTTTCTTCGGGGGCAAACAGCGCAAAAATGGCATAGAAAATAGCAAGGAGACCGTTCAAGGTGAAAGTCCACCAGTTGCGGGTGATTTGTTTTTTCATTGGTATGATGTTTTAACTGTAAACTGATTATTTGCACGAAATTAGTGAATTTTTATAGACCTAACAGGTTTTTAAACCTGTTAGCTCTTAAACCTGTTAGCTCTATAAAAATCGTTCCACCATTACTTTTCCCATCAGGAACAAACCAAAACTAATCAGACAAATGCCTACAATTTTGTTTAATGCCTCAATAAAGCGGGGTGTTATAAAACGTTTGATGTTATAAGCGGCGTAAGCTTTGGTTACATCAGTGATGAGCACAACCGACAGGGTGCCGCCAAAAAAATAAACCAACTCATGCTCGTTGCCCCCAAAGCGTGCCGAAATACCAACTACCACCCCGATCCAGAAAATCCACACAAAGGGGTTGGCAATATTTGAGAAAAATCCTTTGGCAACATAGACAAACCAATGAGGGCCCTTTACTTTTAAAGGTATTTCAATATTTTGGGAGTTGGTATCTACCTTTCGTGTATAGGTAACGAGACCAAACATTATTAATACGATACCGCTTACAATGCCGAACCAGAAATAGTTACTGGGTTCAGTAATAATCTGAACAGATCCCATCAGGCAAATTAGTACCATGAACAAATCGTTGAGAAAAATGCCGATTGCCAAAAGCACGGCAGACCAAAACCCTCTGTGAATACTTGTTTGTACAAGCATGAAAAACGCCGGCCCAAAACCAAAAAACAAGGCAAGGGTCAAACCAAGTATGGCGCCTTCAGCTACAAGGGTTATCGGGCTCACAGCCAAAAAGTAATTTAGTTTGTATTGTTTCTTTTGCGAAGCCAGGCTTCCCAGTCGTCATGGCGCTGACCTTTGATAACACGCGGAAATTTGTTTGCACTCCCCTCTTTGCCAAGCTCTTTCATATAATCATAAAAAGTTTTTACAGGAAGCACCTCCACGAAAACATCTTTTATGGCTTCCAGGCGTTCTACCATATAATCATCGTTGAGTTGGCACAGGTACTCATCTATTTTTTTGGCAGCCAACTCTGGGTCAATTTTATTGTCGGTGCCCAAATACCATTTGTGGGCAAATAATGATTCGTAGCGGATACCGGTAACCGTAAATTCTGGAACTTCAATATCTAACTCTTCCTGTAGCATTTCAACGGCACGGTTCATGTTTTCCTGTGAGAGGTGCTCGCCACATATACTTAGGTAGTGTTTTGTACGTCCGGTAATTACAATTTCGCAACGTTCGGTATTGGTAAATTTTATGGTGTCACCAATCAGGTAACGCCAGGCACCGGCATTGGTTGACATCAGCAAGGCATATTCCTTATTGTCTTCCACCTCTTCCAAAGTAAGCGTTTGCGGATTTTCAACCATATTGCCTTCGCTGTCAAAGTTGGCGTCATTAAAAGGGATGAATTCATAGTAAATGCCATTGTCCACAATCAATTGCATTGTTTTGGTTTCGAAACCGTTTTGATAGGCTATATACCCTTCAGAGGCCAGATAGCTTTCGGAATACAACATAGGCTTGCCAAACAGTTTTTCAAAAGTTTTCACATAAGGTGCAAAGGAAACCCCGCTATGCACATATACCGTAAGGTTGGGCCAGATATCGTGTATGGTTTTCACCTTGTAGGTTTTAATGATGCGCTCGATAAGAATTTGCACCCACGCAGGCACGCCTACAATAACGCCGATATCCCAGCTTGGTGCCTTAAGCACCATATCGCGCAATTTGGTTTCCCAGTCAGGGGCTTTTGAAATGCGCTTGCCGGGTTTGTAAAAATGTTGGAACCAAAAAGGAATATTGGCGGTGGTTATGCCCGAAAGGTCACCGGCATAATAGGTGCCATTAAATTGCAAATGGGTGCTTCCTCCAATCATTAAAATCCCTTTTTCGTAAAACTGAACCGGGAATTTGTATTTTGAAGCCGAAACCAGTTGACGCACACTTGCCCTTTTTATAGAAGACAGCATCTCGGCTGTAACCGGAATATGTTTGCTCGACGATTCGGAAGTGCCCGAGCTAAGTGCAAAGTATTTAACGCGGCCTGGCCAACTCACATAGGCTTCGCCATTGAGTGCCCTGTACCACCAGTTTTTGTACATGCTGTTGTAATCAGAAACGGGTACTTTTTCCTTAAACGACTTAAGCACGTCCTGATCGGATAGTATTTCATCAAAATTAAAATGCTCCCCAAAAGCAGTGAATTGTGCCCTTCGCATCAGGTGGATTAGTTGCTTCTTTTGTGCCGCCCGGGGGTTGAGGCGCTTTTGCCTGAACTCCACAGGTGCATTGCGGAGTTCATAAGCTTTTTTGATAATTGATCCTAATATGGGCATATTAATCGTTTTTCATGGTATGCAAATTTATGGAAATTATAGACCTCGCAAGGTACAAATGGTTGCACACGCCTTGAATTTTGTCAGCAGTAACCAGCTTGAGGGTGTTTTTCAAGTGTATTATTAAAATAAATCTCAGACTAATATCGGTCATCCAACCCAAAAATCCTTTTGCCATGTTCATATTTCCCCATCGTAAAATCAGGAAAATCAACCGATTGGCCGCCCAGGGCGATGGATTGTTCTGATAAGGGAGTAATCACACTCCAGGCTGCTGAATCATAAACGCTAATGGGTGTTGGCTCTCCGCGTTTGATGGCTTCGATAAAGGCATGCATAACAAAAAAGTCCATGCCCCCATGACCTGCCCCGCGGGCATCATCACCATATTTTTGCCATAAAGGATGGTCAAAACGCTTGAGCCAGGGGGCGGCATCTTCCCAACGGTGTGATTCGCTTTCACCTTCCACGTAAATGGATTTGTTGATGTCCATCCATAAACCATTGGTGCCCTGTACCCTGAACCCTAATGAATAAGGCCTTGGCAAGTTGGTATCGTGCTGCAACAGCACAGTTTCGCCCTTTGCTGTATTGATCATGGTGGTAACCACATCGCCCAGCTTAAAATCTATTTTGGCATTCGGGTGGTCAAGACCCCCATGTTTTACAATATGCTCATGCAAACCCCGTGCTTTTGAGGCATAGGATACCAGGCTGGTAAAGCGATTGCCTAAATGGATGTCCAGCATTTTTGAAAGAGGCCCTATGCCATGTGTGGGATACAGGTCGCCATTGCGGTGAACGGAATGTTCGGTGCGCCATTGTGCCTCCGAAAAGCCTTTTTCGCCAAATTCCACACCTCCGCCATAAGGCTGTTTCCCGTTGTTGAATTTCACATCGCGCAGGTCGTGTTGGTAGCCTCCCTGCAGGTGAATCAACTCGCCGAAAATTCCTTCACGAACCATATTCAATACAGCAAGTACATCGCGGCGGTAGCAAACATTTTCGAGCATCATATATTGCAGACCGGTTTGTTCAGCTTTGTGCACCACGTCCCAATGTTCCTGCAGGGTGGTTGCCATAATTACCTCGCAACCCACATGTTTGCCTGCATCCAATGCATCCATAGCCATTTGAAGTGCCAACGCCAGGGTGTTGCAATAATAACAGCATCAATATCTTCGCGCGCAAGCAGTTCGCGATAAGCGAAATCGCCCGCATCATAAATTGTGGGATGGGGCTTTTCGGCCTTGTCGAACTGTCGCAAGGCACCATCAAGCATTACTTGCTGTATGTCGCAAATGGCAGGCACCTCGGTATCATCGCGCTTAAGGGCCAGACTGAGCAGTCCCTGCCCGCGCAGGCCGGTACCAATAAAGCCAAGCCGGAGCTTGCTATTGGATTTGCCAAAAACAACTTTTTGAAGGCAATACGGAAAAGGCAGCACCGGCCAGGAAGTGGTGCGGATAAAATCTCTGCGGTTGATGGGTTTCATAGGGTATAATTTGGTAAGCGAAAATAGAAAAAAGACAGATAAATGCCTTTTTCAGGAAAAGATAAGAATTGGTTATCTTTTTGAGCCTTCCACGGGACTCGAACCCGCGACCTGCTCATTAATCCGCCGGGTGGCGGACTCTAACAACTGAGCTAAGAAGGCGATAGTATAAAAACTTTGCAAAAGTAAGGTCGTTAGTTATTCGAAAAGAAGTAGCTGGGGTTTTATTTAAAATTCTGATGGTTCGTATTTTGGTATGAAAAGAAGGGGTGTTTGAGCGAAGTTTGGGTTTTTTGCGAAGCGCGGACTATTGCCCCCATACCCCCGAAATTGTGGGCTTCATCGCGGCTAAGTGTGAACAAATGGTGAAATATGGATCCCCAAACCAAACCAATACTTCTATTTGAACCAGGTCGAAGCCCCCGATTTCGGGGGTATGGGGGCAACAAATAAACAAATCCTCTAAATCCACAAAACCGTCATATAACCCAAAATCACCAAAAAACCTTCCAACCAATTTCATCAAGAAACGAATTTTTCCATTGCACAAAGCACCCACTTTACCCCCACAAAACACCCATTTTACACCACTTCCAAAAAAAAGCCAAATTGTTTTTGGGGGAGATAAAGGAAATCTTGTTAATTTGGCTGCTACAAAATCAACACACCATGAGAACCAAAACCATCTTATTGGCCCTGGCCATATTATTATCCAGTACTTTGCTGCTTGCAAACGAAGAAGAACCTACAAAATCGGATGCAAAAACCGGTTGGAATTTTGGCGCCCTACCAGCTGTTTCATTCAGCAGCGACCTGGGATTCCAGTACGGAGCCCTGGTCAACCTGTTTCATTATGGCGATGGGAGCCGTTATCCCACCTATAACCATTCGCTCTATTTCGAAGTTTCGCGCTTTACCAAGGGAAGTGGCCTTTACCGTTTTAATTACGACAGCGATATGTTGATCCCGGGCATCAGGACCAGCTTCGATATGAGTTATATTCCGGAGCAAGCCGCTGATTTTTATGGATTTAATGGATATGAGTCGATGTACCAACCCACATGGGAAGATGATACGCATCCTGATTACTTCAGCCGTATGTTCTACAAGCACGAACGCAATATGTTCCGCACCCAGCTCGACCTCAGCGGGGCTTTGCCTATAGAAAACCTGAGGTGGGCAACAGGCATTGAATTTTTTAATTTTGAGGTGGGATCGGTTGATGTTGACCGCCTGAACAAAGGCCAGGACGAGGATAAAAAACTACCTTATCCGGTAGATGTTCCCGGACTATTTGAAAACTATATCAACTGGGGCCTGATTCCGCAATCAGAAGTAAATGGCGGCAGCTTTGTTGGCCTCAAAGCCGGTTTGGTTTACGACACACGCGATTTTCAACCCAATCCCATGAAGGGCATCTGGACCGACGTGCTGATTTATGCAGCCCCAAAACCATTATCAAGTATGGATAAGGGTTTCATGCGCCTTAGTATTACCCACAGGCAGTATTTTACCCTTGTTCCTGACAAGCTTTCGTTTGTTTATCGCCTTTCATACCAAAGCAATTTGGGCACAAAGGTTCCTTTTTATGCACAACCGCTCGTTATTACAACCTTACTCAGGGGCGCCTTTTCCGAAGGCCTGGGCGGTCAGCGCACACTCAGGGGCGTTCTTCGCAACCGTGTTGTCGGCGACGATTTTGTGTATGCCAATGCCGAATTCAGGTGGAAAATGGTGCGTTTCCGTTTGCTCAACCAAAACATCTACATTGGCCTGAACCCCTTTGTTGACATGGGCCAGATTGTATCGCCTACTGATATAGAAGACCTGGTAAAAGCCAATGTGCCGGCTGCTGACCAAAATAATTATTTTAATTTCGGGGCGGAGAAACTGCACTTTACGGCCGGAACGGGCTTGAAAATCGTTATGAACGAGAACTTTATTATTTCGGCGGATTATGGCCGCACTTTTAATGACCAAGATGGCAAAGGCGGTATTTATATTGGGTTAAATTATTTGTTTTAGCCCATTTTAATACTTTTACACCCTATCAGACGTTAAATCAGAAAAACCAACAGGGTGAACCTTTATACACGCAAAAAAAAGTGGAAAATTTTCCTGGCAGTGCTGGCACTGGTGATAATCAGTGCTTCTGTTTATTATACCAATGTGTTGGTTAGTGAATTTGCAAAGCAGGAACGCGACCAGATCAGGGTGTGGGCCGATGCGGTGCAAAGGCGCGCCAGCCTGATGAATTATACCGAGTCCTTTTTTCATGATGTAAGAATTCAGGAAAGGCAACGCGTTGAATTACTGGCCAAAGCCTACAAGCATATGCTTGAAGGCACTGGGGAGGAGGACCTGAGTTTTTACCTCGAAATGATCCAAAACAACACCAGCATCCCGGTTATCATCACCGATCAGGATCATGTTGTAAGGCTCAAGGCAAATCTTGAGCCGCAGCACGACAGCATTACTGTCCTCAAAGGAAAAGTAAGGCAAGACTTTCTTATTTACGAACCCATCACCATATCACTTACGCCCGAAATTAAGCAATACCTCTACTACCGGGAATCCATTATTTTCACAGAACTCAAACGTGTACTCGACGACCTTGTTAGTTCTTTTATGACCGAAGTGGCCATAAACGCAGCAAGCGTACCGGTAATTATTACTGATAGTACCCGACAAAATGTACTTCAGTTTGGCAACCTCAATGCCCAACGCATGGCCGACCCAGATTTTGTAGATCAACAAATCAGGATAATGGCCTCCCAAAACAGGCCAATTCAGGTGAGGTTTATTGATCAGGGCACCAGTTATATTCATTACAAAAGCTCTGATTTATTGATGAATATGCGTTTCTTCCCCTTGGTGCAAATACTTATTATTGCCCTTTTCCTTACCATTGCCTACCTGCTCTTCAGCTATGCGCGCAAAGCAGAGCAAAATCAGGTGTGGGCCGGCATGGCCAAAGAAACCGCCCACCAAATAGGCACGCCACTTTCGTCCATGATGGCCTGGATTGAATTGCTCAAAATGGAGGAGCAAAGCCAACAACAAAGCCAGGCCGTTTCGGAAATGGAAAAGGACATTGAGCGCCTGGAAAACATCACGGAAAGGTTCTCAAAAATTGGTTCGCCAGC
This sequence comes from Bacteroidales bacterium, assembly GCA_018400955.1. GTDB lineage: Bacteria > Bacteroidota > Bacteroidia > Bacteroidales > F082 > CALAZZ01. The sequence continues at coordinate 9,539 of JAGYLH010000036.1, read as the reverse complement.
CAAGCTGGAAGTAATGGATATTGTTGAGATAATCCAAGAAACACTAGGATACCTTAGGCCCCGTACTTCCAAAAAGATTACATACAAATTCGATCCACCGGCCGACAAAGAACTTTTGGTACCCCTGAATGCTCCTCTTTTTATGTGGGTGCTCGAGAACCTTTGCAAAAATTCCATCGATGCCATGAGCGGCCATGGTACGATTCAAATTCAAATGAAGCGTGAAAACGGAAATGTTTTGATCGACTTGATCGATACAGGCAAAGGCATGCCAAAATCACAGTTTAAAACTGTTTTCAACCCCGGCTACACCAGCAAGAAACGCGGTTGGGGTTTAGGTCTTTCGCTCGCCAAGCGTATCATACGTGATTACCACAAGGGCAAAATATTTGTAAAAAGCTCCCTGCCAGGCGAAGGAACTACATTTAGAATTGTGCTCAAAATGAGCCGTTAATTGATTGCACCTTTCATGAAAAAATACTTTGTACTCGCATTGCTGCTATTCAGCATTGGGGCTATGGCCCAAAATACACCTCAGCAAACCATTGCCGATTTGTCGTTGCGTAAATTCGACTGGCTCATCAACAAGCAAACCGATTCGCTGCAGATGCTTTTGCATGACGAACTGCTGTATGTCCACTCCAACGGCCTGGTTGAAACAAAGGATGAAATGCTTCAGAACAACCAAAGCGGGGCATTAACCTATATATCTGTCGAAACTGACAGCCTACGGGTACGCCTGATCGACTCCACCGCCCTGGTGACAGGTGAAGGCTTGTTTATAGGAATAATCAATAAAACAGCTTTTGAGGTTCGGCTATATTTTACTGAAGTGTATGTATTGCAAAATGATGCATGGAAACTGCTTTCGCGCCATGCCAACCAATTGCGCTGAGAAAGCTATTCGAGGCCAACCATATGCGGGCCCATTTCAAAATAGATATCAACGGGAATACCGGCTTCCGACAAACGGTCGAGATCGGCCTGCAATTGGGGTTTGATAACACTTTCGCTGGCAACCCAGGCTTTTACGCCTTCATAATCGCCATTACCTTGTGCTACAATAACTTTTTCGGTTAGCTCACGGGCTGCTTCCTGCATTTTCTCCATGTCGATGGCATACGTACCGTCATCGTGGCGTGTGAAAGCGCCCTTTTCAAGGAAAAAGTTAAAGGCGAGCATATTGGCCTTGCCATGTGCGCTGGCTGCCCCAAACCTTACCGAACGGAAAAAGCCGGCCATAAAGGTTACGTAGTTTTCCATGAGTTCTGTGTCGGTCCATTCGCCCATATTGGACAATTGGGTTACCAAAAACAAGCCCAAAATATCAGCTTTGACCTCTTCAACAGGCGAGTATTGCTCACGCAGGGCGTTGCGAACCGTTGAGCTTCCATCGATGGTATTTTTAATGCCCATGCCGTGTGCCACTTCGTGGAACATGGTATTGCTGAAAAAGGCATCAAAAGTAATATACTGACGCTGCTCGGGGCTAATAAGCATTTCGGAGATGGGGATCAATATATTGTCAAATTTGGCTTTCATGCTGTTCTTCAACTGCAATTTGCGGGTGCCTTTTTCCAGGTGCACGCGCTCATCATTGGGCAGGTTGATGGCGATGGTTTTGCTGGCCATATTGCAATCGCCGGCATAATAAATGGCATCATAGGCATTGAGGTCGGCATCGGAGCCGGGCACTTCTTTTTTGTATATGTCAGCTACGGGCAATTTGGTTTGCAGCTCGGGCAAAAATTCGGCATAACGCGAAAGCCTGTCGCTCCAGGCAATATCTTTAATCAGGATAAAAGCTTCATGAGCGGCTTTGTAGCCATATCGGCTGTCGAGGTAGTTTTCAATTGGGCCTACTACAAAGTCCACATGGTTGTTGCGAATATCCATCCAGGCCATATCGCTTTCCAGGTAGTCGTCGGTGAGCAGGGCTTGGGCGCGCAGCCGAAGATAGTAAGCAAATTCTTGATCACCGGCCAATTCGGCCGCCTGAAGCAACAGTCTAGCGGCTTCCTCAATCTGACCTGCATAGGCCTCGTGGTACCAAACCGCCTTTAAAGCCCCGTTTTCATCTCGCTTTATCAGGGTATATTGACTGGTTTTGTCAGGGTTGTCAAAAGCATCAAATTCTTCGGCGGTCATATCGGCCGGATAAAATTGTGCGCCGGGTGTTTTAGGGCCATACCCATCCAGAAAAGGCTTCTGGTTGTCCAGTTGGTCCCAGGGGCCATAGTTGATTTTGGCAAACTGCCTGGCAGCAGGGTCTTCAATACCGGCTAAAAAGGCTTCCTTTTCACCGATGTTCTGTGTCCAGAAAATATCATCCATGATGTCAGCTGCCTGAAAAAGAAGTTTCAACATTTCTTTTTCATTGGCACTCAGGTGCGAGATATCAGCCGTAAGCGGCACCTGCACATATTTGCTCACGAGTTGTTCCATGGGGGTGATTTCGGTTTGTTCGGGCTCGCCTGTCTGGCACGAGGACATGGCCAACACCATGACCATCAGTAAAGAGCCAATTTGTAATGTTCTGCTAATCATCTGTTTTATGTTTTGGGGTTTGTTAAGCGAAATTAGGTGTTTTTTTCGAAAGCGGCGGCAACCAAACCCAAAAACAACAGTTTAGCGAAACGCTTCCGGCTTCACAATAACAAAATTTCGAGTGATGTTAAAGCCAAAAAATCATCGCCATAACACATTTTCCGGTTGATTTTAACATTTAGTTACAGAATTTAGGTTGTATCGCTTGGCATCCCGACCAGAATTACCTTAGCATGCCTACCCAATTTAAAAGGTGAAAAAGAGAACATTTCATTTCCTTCCAATTTATGCCAAAAAAGAAAAAATATCAATCAGACGCTTAAGTGATACTATAGAAACTGCTAAACTGATTTTATCGTAGAAAAATAATGGGTATTTAGTCTAAAATTTATTAAATTTGACTCCTATTAAGAACACAAGGAAATGACATTAGAAACAAAAATCAGAAACCAACTTATTCAACGAATCCAGCGTATTCCATTAGATAAATTAAATGAGCTAGCCGAACTCGTCGCGAGAATCGAAAAAACAGCGAGCAGCAAAGAAAAAACCCTTTCCTATGCCGGAGCTTGGGAAAACCTTGATGCGCTCACATTTGATAATCTGACACGAAATCTTATAGAAAATCGTCAAAGTAATAAAAGACGTTATGAATAGGGTGCTTATTGACACTGATATTCTATCCTACTTTTTCAAAGGCGATTCTGACGTTGCAAAAAGCTTTGCTAAGTATCTGGATCACTTCGATTTGATAGAGATAAGCATTATTAGCTATTATGAAATCACAAGCGGGTTATTAGCTAAAAGTGCATTAAAACAACTGACTGTTTTTGAGGATTTTGTTTCTGAAAACCTGGTGCTACCAGTAACCGAAAAGTCAGTCAGAAAATCAGCTGAACTCTATGCTTTTCTTAAACAGTCAGGTAATATGCTTGACGACATTGACCTGCTGATAGCAGGAATTGCCATTGAGAACGAGATGGTATTTGTAACAAACAACGAAAGCCACTTTGGCCGGATTCCGGGATTGAAGATTGAAAACTGGAAAAAGCAATCCTTAAAGTAATAAATTACATTGCGCCATAGGCATCATAAAATTGCCTCTTCGACTAAATCGGATATTTTACCGAAAAGCCTCCGGCTTCACAATAACAAAATTACGCGTGATGTTAAACCCAAAATAGATATCACCCTGGCCCCATTTTCCGGTTGTTTCGCTGATAAAGGCCCGGTCAAACATCGCCTGTCCGTTGGAAATATGCAACTGGAACACATGCCCGCCGGTTTCAATATCAAAACCCAATGACAGTATGTTGGTGCGGTCCATCGTGGTTTGGTCTTCCAGGTAATAGAAATACTCAGCATTCAGGGTAACGCGTGCATTCAGTTTGAACCGGCCGCCTACACCGCCGCAAAGGAAGTGTTTTTATCGGCCAGGTGGGCACTAAGTTTTTATGAATAAGGCTGGGGCTGAGTTGCAAGCTAAAGCTTTCGCCAAATTTGCGGGCAATCAGCAGTTGGTGCACATAGCCCAGGCGCGAACTGAAATAATTGGTCCTTTCGGGATGCTGCCAGCGCAGCGTATTCACCACCATGCTTCCAAAATAAGAAATACTGACAGGCATAATACGCGCCCCATGCTTGGCGCAACAGTTTGGCTTTACAAATCCGTCATAGGTTTTCCCCAGCTGCTGCGGCCAACGCCCACCATAATAAAATCATTGATCCCATATTCCAATCCCAGCCTGATGGTAGCCCTGTCCAGACCAAACAGCTCATAAGCCCCGCTGTTGAGTGCACCAAAATTGTGCTGGATAATAAAAATCAGATTGCCTGTTGCCGGACTTTCGATGGACTGGCCACAAACCACCCGCGTGGTTTTAAAGGTGGCATAAGGGCATAATCAATGGTGGGTTCGTCATCTTCGAACAGGTCGAATAAATCGTCCTGTGCCTTAAGCTCAAAGCTCATTAGCCAAACGCAGGCCAAAACAAAAACAAGGTAAATGGTTTTCATGGTTTTGGTTTAAGGTTTTTCCAAAAGGTATGAAATTAATTGTCGGGCATACCATCAGCTATCCATGCATCTATTTGTTGTATGAAGCAATCATCCAGCTTGGCGCCGCCTTGTGGCATGGCCGAAAAGCCCGACTCGTGCTTGATAGCGCCCACCAAACGCCCAGCATTCAACGCTTGTACCAATTCGGCATGGTTACCCATGCGGATGCCGGCAGATGCGCCCGCACCACGCGGGCAAGCCACACAATTGTTGTTGATGACCGGCCACACCTGATCGGCAAATGAAACATTTTCGGTATTGCAGCTATCGCCATTGGCGGGATAAAGCTCTTCTTCGTTGTCCTTGTAGCATCCGGTCAAGCTAAAGCCTGACAGCAGGATGGCCGTGATAAATAGTAAAGTTTTAGTTTTGAGGTGTTCCATTTTGTATCCAGTTTTCGATTTGTATAATTTCACAATCAGTTAATTTATTTCCATTTAATGGCATAGCGGTGTAACCACTTTCCCATTTAATCACACCTAAAAGGCTTCCGTTGTTGCGGCAGCCGCAATTTGGCTGTAGCCTTCGAGGCTTATGCCGCCCTGTGGATTGCTCCCTGAGTGGCAGCCCAGGCAATGTTTTGAATAGTGGGCCAAATCTCGCCACTAAAGCTACCCAATGCCGGATCGCAATCTTCCTCGCAGGCGATTGTCGGGGGCACCTGTAGCATCCATTTTCAATCAGTGCAATATCATCCTGGCTCAAAGGGTTGTTGGGCAAGGGTGGCAGCCGATCGGCGGGGTCATCATCGGTTATTACTTCAAAAATGTCGCTGTTGTCAGGCCTTCCGGGACGCACACCGCCTGTATTGATGATAGAGGCATAATCGGTAAGTACAATCCCGTCCTGTGCTGTTCCGGGATCGTGGCAGCCTATCACACCACAGCTTTGAATGAGTAAGGGCAAAATGTCATTTTTAAAATAAACCGAATCGGGATCGCACAATACAATGGGTTTGTCAGGATCGGGATCAGGATCTGGTAAAACATCTGGTTCATGTTTGCATGAAAACATTAGCAGTATCGCTACAATAGTGAATGCTAAAAATGACCGGAAATACATAATGATTCTGTTTTTAGAAACTATAAAATTAGAAAGAATCCATTGCAAAACGCAAAATAAAAGCAAATTGGTATCGTATTGCCTATTTTTTGAAAATAAAACCAATTTTTAGCCAGGGCATAAACAATAGTCTTGCCCGGCTTGTCTGTATTTTTTACAACCCGATTCTGAAATAGGAGTTGTAAAAGTCAAATCGTGCAAGTATTTCCGACATCACTATCAGAGCAAACCCAAAAAAATACTTATAGGTTGCCAGGGTTGGCTGCGGTTTTTTTAATGAACCCAAGGTACCTATAGTGGCTGCCACCCCAAGCACCAGCAAAAGCCACCGGCTTATCATTAAATATCGGGAGGATGTCTGTGCTTCGAAGCCAATATTTATAAAAGCTGTTGGATCGGGCGCGGAAAACATCGCAGCAGCAGCTACCATTAGCATACCTGCAAAAATCATCCCGCCATAAGCCAAGATGATTACAGATGGTTTCTTCCGGATATCATTTTTGCTGCTTATTTTTGCATGCACAGCCAGAAATCCTGCTGGCCCTGTAAGAAAAGCCGTGGCATAAAAATCCATCATCGTGCCCGGGTTATTCCATGCCGGTACGGTCGGAATCATATACAGGCGGCCCATGCTGTAAATAAGATATAAGCCGGCAATTACACCCAAGCCAATAAGAGCGTTCCGGATGCGCCCTGAAATAAGATTAAAGCCGGAAGCTGCCACCTGCAGGAAAAGCAGGAACGCAAACAGAGAGGCCATGAGAATTTCACGGCTGAGCCATGACTCCCGGAGATTGCTCATTGCGTAAACCGACGAGAGAGGAGCATTTAAATGCAGAAAAGATATTACCAATGCCAGCAGCATTGCGATAAATGCTGTTGTAATACACAAAAGGGTAAGTTTTTCTTTGTTGATAAAACTATCCGCAGCAAAAAACATGCGAAACATAAAAACACTCACAAGGATTCCCACAGAAAACTGACCGAGCAGGGTGAAAAAGACCAATGACCATTCAGTACTATGCATTTTTTACCTCCTCCTTATTGATGATTTGCCAATTGCTTATTTGCAACGCCGACGGATGCGGTTTGATGGCCAGGGCCGGGCGTGTATATTCGTCGGGCGGCAATGGATAGACTTCATTATTAATCCCTTCTTTTTGCTTCAGCTTTTCCAGGGGACCAGCCTCCAGCACACGCATAGGGCAGGCGCTCACACATGAGGGCAGTTTGCCCTGCTCCAGATAATCTTCGCAAAGGGTGCATTTGGTCATTTTGCCGGTTCTGCTATCCAGATGAAGGGCACCATAGGGGCAGGCCCATTTGCAGTATGCGCAACCCATACAACGCTTTTCGTCAATGAGCACCAAGCCTTTGTCATTCTTAAAAATAGCCTTGTTGGGGCATTTCTTCATGCAGATGGGGTCTTCGCAGTGGTTGCACGACAAGGAAATGTTGTAGGAGTGTATCCCCGATTTCCAGTTGTGTAGCTTTTGTTGCCAGCTGCCGCCTGCAATTTCATATACATTTCTCCAGCGCAAACCCACAGGAAGATCATGTTTATCCTTGCAGGCTATCTGGCAGGTTTTGCAACCCGAGCATTGAGAAGAGTCAAAGTAAAAAGCCCATTGTTCCATAATTTGATTGATGTAGTTTTCTTTTTATTAATTGCCGCAAGAACTATTCTATGCCTCAGGTTTTCTCCACTTCCACCATAATCGTATGCTGTGCATTGCCAAATGCAAGGGGTGTCCAGCGGTGCGACGTGAGCACGTTTATATTGCCACGCCTGTCAATGCCGTTTTTGTCGGGTTTCCACCAGGCGCCCTGGGGGATGTTTACTACTCCGGGCATAATTTTGGGAGTTACACGACATGGAATCATGATTTTGCCCCTGTCGTTGTACACCAGTATTTCCTCTCCGTCGCTGATTCCTCTTTTTTCTGCATCAATGGGATTGATAAATACCCTTTGCGGAAAAGCTTCCTCCAGCCAGTCAATGCCATCGTGGGTGGAGTGCACTCTCGACATATAGTGATGACCCAGGGCCTGCAACAGAAACCGTTTTGCTTCTTCACCAAAAGGACTTTCCCACTCCTGAATGTATTTGGGCACGGCAGGAATGGTGTCGGGTTTTTCCATGTCGAAAAGGGTTTTGGAAAAAATCTCAATCTTCCCACTGGGGGTATTTAGCGGGTTCGATGCGGGGTCTTTCCGAAAATCAACAAAGGCTACCGCTGGTTTTACAACAGGTTTGCTGTAAACGCCGATGTTGTTTTCAATCATAGAATCCAGATCCGGAACTTCCGGGAAACGGGTATTCTTATACCTTTCTACCGCCCATTCAATCCATTCTCTTTCGCTGCGGTTTTGGGTAAATTCTTCCCTGACGCCAAATCTTTCGGCAAGCTCTGCACAAATCTGGTAATCACTTTTGGTTTCGAAAGGAGGTTCATTCACTTTTGGTCCAAGAATCACTTCATCGCCATATTTCCATCCATCTTGCAGTCCCCAGGTTTCCAACTGGGTGCAAACAGGCAGAATCAGGTCGGCAAACTTTGCCGAAGGGGTCATAAACTGATCCTGCACTGCAATGAATTCAACCAGTGAATGATCTTTCAGGATTTTCGCTGAACGGTTGGTATCAGCATGCTGATTAATCAGAATATTAGAGGCTACATTCCAAATCAGTTTAATATTGCTGTCAAGCTTGTCAGTGCCACGCAAACCTTCATCAGTTCCCATTTCTGTGCCTCTTAGAATGGCTTCTGTCCAGAGAAAAACAGGAATGGATGCCTTTACAGGATTTCTTCCGGTAGGGAACACATTCCAGAAGGGGCCGCCATCATTGGCCTGCAGCGCCAATCCGCCAGCCCAACCACCGGATATGCCCACATTGCCCGTAATGGCCGGTAAAACACAACCGGCAATTACCACCTGCTCACCATAGGCCCGGCGCTGCATTCCATAGCCCTGATAGAGTACAGAAGGTTTTTGGGTAGCATATTCACGGGCAATACGGCGAATGGTTGCTGCTTCTACGCTGCATATCTCTTCTGCCCACTCAGGCGTTTTGGGAACGCCATCGCGGGTGCCGCTTATGTAATCAAGATAGCTTTCTTGGTTTTCGCAACCTTCAGGCATTTGCGACTTGTCGAAACCCACGCAATATTTCTCAATAAAGGCTTTGTCATGGAGGTTTTCGTTGATGATGGTGTAGGCCATGGCACTCATCATGGCCACATCGGTGCCAGGCCTGATGGGAATCCACTCATCCGCCAGGGCAACGGCGCTCATGCTCATTCTTGGGTCGATACAAACCACTTTCGCTCCTTTTTCCCTTGCTTTCTTAATGAAAAACTCGCTGTTGGTTCCATCCCTCATTTCTGCCGGATTCCAGCCCCACATGATAATGTATTTGCTGTTGACCCAGTCCTGTCGCTGATTCCCCGTTACGGAAGTTCCGTAAACATAAGGGGTAGCTCTTGAAATGCAGGCCCAGCTGTAACTGTTGTAATATCCCAGCGAACCCCCCATCAGATTCATCAGTCGGGCTGCAGTCTGTCGCCCGTTGATCTGGTTGTAGCTTCCTGTACCGTAGGGAACCAGAATTGCTTCATTTCCATATTTTTCTCTAACCCTCAGTATTTCCGATGATAGAATATCCAGGGCTTCATCCCACGAAATAGGTTCAAAATTACCTTCTCCTCGCTCACCCACTCTTTTCATAGGGTATTTGAGCCGGTCGGGGTGATATTGCCGGCGGCGATAAGACCTGCCACGGATACAGGCCCGTAGCTGTGGATCTTCAAGCGTATCATTGGGACGGTCGTCTGTCTCTATGCGGGTTATCATGCCGTCTCTTAGGTGCA
>JAGYLH010000035.1 GCA_018400955.1 Bacteroidales bacterium | reverse complement strand
TGCGTGAGTTCTATTTCGGTATCAACCCCCTCGCCCAATTGAAGGCGGAGTAAGTTATAAGCCATTTCAAGCTGCCTTTCGGAAGAAGCCAGTGCATTTTGGAGACTGTTCAATTGCACCCATAGCTGGTCGAGGTCGGTTTGCTCAATGATGCCCACATCTACCAAAGCGGTGGTTTTGCCATACAGTTCTTCAAGATTTTCGAGGTTTTGCTGTAGCAATTGATTCAACTGCCCCGAAATCAGTGCCAGATAGTATGCCTCTGATACCTGTGCAATAACTTCCAGTTCCGTTTTTTGGTAGTTCAACCTGTTCAAATCCTGCGAAAGCCTGGCAATTTGCACCCCAACAATATAGTTACCGCTGAAAAGCAACTGGCCTACATTGAGATAGAGGTTACTTTGCGGTTTGATATCGATTTCGCTGGGCGGCATATTTTCGTTGAACCGGATGGATATTTTGGCCCCCAAAGCATTGGAATAATCCATGGAGGCATTTATCTGCGGCAACCCATTGGCAATGGCTTCGCGCACGGCCAGTTGCGATTTGTCCATAGCGTAATCGGCATTGATCAGCATGCGGTTGTGCTGTAAGGCATGATCGCGTGCGCCCTGCAAATCGAGGGTGAGTTTTTGTTGTGCATTGATACTATTACTGCCTGAAAGCAACAATATCAATACAGCTAAAATTTTAATCTTCATTGTTTTAATCATTATTTAGAATGGATTATTGTCATCAAAATAAGTATGCATCAAATCAAGCCCCTTTTGTGTGCACAATCCCCTGAAGTAAGGCAATACGATGCTTTTAAACACTGCAACTGGCTCAGGGTTCAACATATGGATCAACGGGCTGCTGTGCAGTATGGAAATCATTTCGAAGAGGTAACTGTCAACAAGATCAATTTGCAAATCCTTTCTGAAAATGCCCTGGTCAACCCCCTTGCGTAGCAGATTGAGCGGGGCCGATATCAAACGTGAGCCATCCTTGTCATTGATTGTACGTGCCTTGGCCAAAGGAAAATATTTCTTCAAATCCTCCTGAAAAACTTTTGGTATATGTTTGCGGCGCTCTTCCTGCCGTCGCATGATTAAAAAAAGCGCTTCCACAACATTTGCCGACTCAGCAATCACCTGAATGTTTTCTTTATTGGTTTCACGCATCATATGCAGTATGCTTTCAATGACCAATTCCTCCTTATCCTTAAAGTGCTCGTAAATGGTTCGTTTGCTAATGCCCATATCTGTTGCAAGTAAATCCATTGTTACATTTTTTACTCCTAAGGAACTAAACAACTGGCTGCTGTGCTTAAGGACTTTGTCGCGTGTTTCCATATTGCCAAATTTTGAACTGCAAAACTACAAAACTATTTTAGTTTTTTAGTTTTCTACGGGAATTTTTGATATTTTTTTTTGGAAGCTCATGGAGGGGCCTGCATCCAGGTGACTGAGCCGAAAGCACCGGAATGAAAGGCAATATTGTTGTAAGTCGGGGCTTCGACTACGCTCAGCCACCTTCGAGTATAGAATTTCGTGGAGTGGCAGAAATCCAGGTGATTGAGAGTAGAAAGCACCGGAAAAAAAGGTCATATCGTTGCAAGTCGGGGCTTCGACTACGCTCAGCCACCTTCGAGTATAGAAGTTCGATGAGAGCCTATAATAGTAGGTGGCTGAGCGAAGCCGAAAGCACCGGCGAAAGAACAGGTATCATTATTCAACCATCCATTTCTCTGTTAATTTTTTCACAATAATTTAGACAGGTTTGACACCCAATCGGCCAAATTGTATTAATTTTGCAGAAAATTAGATTTAAATATCTGATTAACAAAATATTCACAATTAGCAGGCTATGGATAAGACGACAAAAAACTATTCAGTGATTTTGAGGCTGTTTCACCCCAAAGTGGGATGAGCAAATACTCAAAGACCTTAAAGGGGCTGATTACGAAAAAAAATCAGTCTGGAAAACAGACGACAATATCAAGGTAAAGCCATACTATCGCAGCGAGGACCTCAATCCATCAACTGGCTGAAAGCTTTTCCAGGAAAATTTCCATTTGTAAGGGGAAACAAAACCCGCAAGAAATGAGTGGCTCAAAAGGCAGAATATCAAAGTGAGCAACATCAAGGCTGCCAACGAAAAGCCCTGGACATCTCTTTAATGAAAGGTGTTGATTCGTTAGATTTGAACTTGACCCACAAAAAAGCGCCACACCATTGAAGAGCTCTGAATTGCTCCTCAAAAATGTCAGGGCTGATATAGCCGAAATCATCTTTACCAATGCCGGCGCCACCATTTGCGGCGGAAATGGCCCTCGCCTTCGATGGGCAGCGAATACCTCACCCGCCTTACCGACAAGGATATGCTGATCGGCAGGTAGCACCACGCATAAAATTCAACCTGGCAGTTGGTTCCACCATTTTATGGAAATTGCCAAGCTTGCGGGCCTACAGACTGTTTGGGCAAAAATAGCAAATGCCTATGGGCTGTTTGATGTCATGAACGGGCCGCATGTTTATCCATGCTACCAATGCCAGCTGGAACCCTCAGCCTGTACGACCCCATGTGAATTTGCTTCGAACCACCACCGGTAGTATGTCGGCCATTTTGGGCGGTGTCGATTCTTTCAGTGTGTTACCTTAACGCTACTTTGAAGAACCAACTGTTTTCTCTGAAAGGCATTGCACGCAACCAGCAATTGGTTATCAAGGAAGAATCGTATTTTGACAAGGTTGCAGATCCTGCTGCTGGCCTTGGCTATGTTGAGAAATTAACGGAATCAGCTTGCTGAAGAAGCCTGAAACTCTTCCTCGAACTGGATGAAAAAGGTGGATTTGTAGCCAATCTTAAGAATGGCCATATCCAGACAATGCTGGAGCAAAGTGCCGCCAAGCGTGATATGAACATAGCCACGCGTAAGGAAAATTATCCTGGGGACCAATCAATATCCCAATGTGCCATGAAACAAAAGCATCCAATAGATGCCCGCGTTTTTGAGGCCGTGGGACGACAATAATACAAGAAGCTGCCCTTATCGAAACCATCAAAATTACCGAGGTGCACAAGCTTTCGAGCTGTTGCGATACAAACCGACTGGTGGCACAGCCAAACGGGAAAACGCCCCGTTACATGGATGTTTACATTCGGCAATCCATTATGCGCAAGGCCAGGGCTGGTTTTGCCACCAACCGCGCGTTTGTGCAGGATTTGAAACTGTTGACAATGCCGGATTTGAACCATCGAAAAGGGTATTGATGCCTGTCGTGAAGCCAAAACTGGAAATTGTAGTGATTTGCAGCTCCGACGAGGAATATGCTGATAATGCACTGGCGATTTTTAAAGCCCTCAAAATGACCATATCGTTGTGCTGGCAGGCTATCCCACTGAGATTATTGAGCAACTGAAAGCCGAAGGAATGGAATATTTTATCCATAGTGTTCGAATGTGCTTGAAACCTTAAAGGGATTTCAGAAAAAAATGGGTATTTTATAGTTGGCCTCAGGCACTATTCAGCAAGTTTGGCAAACCGTGATTCAGCGATTGAAAAAATGAAATAAATGAATGAGATATGAAACCGAATTTTAAAAATATCAATATACACAGCACCCCTGAAGCGGGCCTTTCGGCGACTGATTGGGAAAAGGAACAGGGCATCAAGGCAGATTGGGAAACCCCGGAACAAATCAAGGTGAAACCGGTTTACACAGCTGCTGACCTCGAAAGCATGGAGCACCTGAATTATGCTGCCGGTATAGCGCCCTATTTGCGCGGGCCCTACTCCACCATGTACATCACACGCCCCTGGACCATCAGGCAATATGCCGGTTTCTCCACTGCTGAAGATTCGAATGCTTTTTACAGGCGCAACCTGGCAGCCGGCCAAAAAGGGCTTTCCGTGGCTTTCGACCTGGCAACACATCGCGGCTATGATTCTGACCACGAGCGTGTTGTTGGTGATGTAGGTAAAGCAGGTGTGGCCATTGATTCCATTTTGGATATGAAGATTCTGTTCGACCAGATCCCATTGAACAAAATGTCGGTTTCGATGACCATGAACGGCGCCGTTTTGCCCATTATGGCTTTTTACATTGTAACTGCCCTGGAACAAGGTGCCAAACTGGAAGAACTTGCCGGAACCATCCAAAATGATATCCTGAAGGAATTTATGGTGCGCAACACCTACATCTATCCGCCCGATGCTTCCATGCGCATTATTGCAGATATTTTTGAATTTACTTCAAAAAAAATGCCCAAATTCAATTCCATTTCCATATCAGGCTACCACATGCAGGAAGCCGGTGCCACTGCCGATATTGAGCTGGCTTATACCCTGGCTGACGGGTTGGATTATATCAGAACCGGTATCAAAGCAGGCCTGGATATTGATGCCTTCGCGCCCCGCTTGTCGTTTTTCTGGGCTTTGGGCATGAACCACTTTATGGAAATAGCCAAGTTGCGTGCTGCCCGCATGCTGTGGGCACGCATTGTGAAGCAATTCAACCCAAAGAATGAAAAATCGATGGCATTGCGCACGCACACCCAAACTTCGGGCTGGAGCCTGACAGAGCAAGACCCATACAATAATGTGGCCCGCACCTGCATCGAAGCCATGGGAGCCGCCTTGGGTGGCACACAATCCCTGCATACCAATGCCCTGGACGAAGCCATTGCCTTGCCAACGGATACTTCGGCACGCATTGCGCGTAACACGCAAATCTATTTGCAGGAAGAAACCAATATCTGCCGATCGGTTGACCCCTGGGCTGGTTCATATTATATTGAGAAGCTTACGCAGGAATTGGCCGAAAAAGCATGGGCGCATATTGAAGAGATCGAGAATATGGGCGGCATGTCCAAAGCCATTGAAACCGGTTTGCCCAAAATGCGCATTGAGGAAGCTGCTGCACGCAAGCAGGCGCGCATTGATTCAAATAAGGACATTATTGTTGGTGTAAACAAATACCGTTTGGAGAAAGAAGACCCGATAGAAATTCTGGATATTGACAATACAGCTGTACGTTTGTCGCAAATAACAAGGTTGGAAAAGCTGCGTGCCGAGCGCAACGAAAAAGAGGTGCAGGCTGCCCTCGAAGCCATCACCAAATCGTGCGAAACAGCTGAGGGCAATTTGCTTGCCCTGGCTGTGGAAGCTGCGAGCAAAAGGGCCTCATTGGGCGAAATTTCGATGGCCTGTGAAAAGATTTATGGTCGCTACAAAGCCGTTATTCGCTCTATTTCAGGCGTTTATTCGTCCGAAAGTTTTGATGACAAAGTGTATATGAAAGCAACAGCAATGGCAGATGAGTTTGCCAAATTAGAAGGCCGCCGCCCACGCATTATGATTGCCAAAATGGGCCAGGACGGCCACGACCGCGGGGCCAAAGTAGTCGCTACGGGTTATGCCGATATTGGTTTTGATGTGGATATCGGACCCCTTTTCCAAACCCCCGCCGAAGCTGCGCGACAAGCAGCCGAAAACGATGTGCATATCCTGGGAGTATCCAGTTTGGCTGCCGGCCATAAAACCCTTGTTCCCCAGGTGATTGAAGAACTGAAAAAGCTTGGGCGCGAAGATATTATGGTCATCGTAGGTGGCGTTATCCCTCACCAGGATTACCAATACCTTTATGATGCCGGTGCAGTTGCTGTTTTTGGCCCGGGAACGGTAATTCCTGAAGCAGCCATCAAGATGTTGGGAATACTTATTGATATGCGGAAATAGGCATTCGCATCTGTTGGGAGGATGTAAACTACTGTACTAATCCTTTTGTAAGTCAGAAAGAGTAGAAATTATTTACTTATGTTTGATAAATCGCACAGGATTCGTTTTGTGCCCAAAAAACTTGCAGTCCAGTGGCCTAAAAATCAATATTTGTCTGCACTACATATTCCCGTGTGCTGAGCTCGAGAGCCACTAAATTGCCATAACCAGCCCGGTTTTCCATATATACGCCATTATCCAGGTCGATAAAGTGATAACCACTTGAGTTGATTATGTGGTGCATAAACTCCAGGTCAACGGGTGTGTGGCCATGTACCAACATTTTATTGCGAATTTTTTTTGGTTCCACAACAAATTCCTTGGTCCACAACATGGCAAATTTATCCTCAAGCGGGTCATCAATTTTGAAGTTTAGGCCGGCATGCACAAGGATATAATCCTCCAGTTCAATATAATGCTTCAGGTCGCGCATCCAATTGATATACTGTTCCGGAATGTCTGAGGCAAATTCAACATCGAAACTTGCCATTGTTTCCTTACCACCATGCAGCTCCCAAACGCCCTGAATCTTAGCTTTGAATTTCATGCCCAGAAAACGCTTCTTATTTTTATCGTCGTCCCATGCCTTGACGCAATACTCTTCGTGGTTGCCCATCAGGAGGTGAATATTGTATTCATCTTGTTGCAACTTCATGATATAATCCAGAACCCCTTTGCTGTCAGGTCCCCGGTCGATATAATCCCCCAAAAAATAAAGATGGTCAAACTTGGTAGGTTTTATATATTGCTCAACCAGAGCTTTCAAAGTTTTGCTACATCCGTGGATGTCGGGGATTACCCATCGTTTATTCATGTTGTTTGTGGCTGGATGGTGAAAATATGGTACGAATAATCGAACGACTTACTTTTTCTTTGCCTGGTTGGCCACCTGGTCCATCAGTTTTTTTATCTCATCAGGATCGCCAATAAAATAATCCTTGATCAGGTTCATTTCTTCGTCAAATTCGAACACATAGGGAATACCTGTGGGAATATTGAATTCGAGGATTTCTTCGCGGCCCATATTTTTCAGGTGCATAACCAAGGCACGCAAGCTGTTACCATGTGCTGCAACAACCACCTCATCAAGGGCTTTCAGGCTGGGCTTGATGTCGCTTTCCCAATAAGGAATCATGCGGTCAATAACATCTTTCAGGGATTCGGTCAGGGGCAGGTCTTTCTCATCAACAGCGGCATAGCGCGGGTCAATTTTAGGGCTGCGCTCATCATCAGCCGTCATTTGTTTTGGAGGCACATCAAAACTGCGTCGCCAGAGCAATACTTGCTCATCACCATATTTATCGGCTGTTTCGGCCTTGTTCAATCCCTGCAATTCACCATAATGCTTTTCGTTAAGACGCCAGCTTTTCTCTTCTGGTATCCACATCAAATCCATTTCTTCCAGCGCAAGCCAAAGTGTTTTGATAGCCCTTGTAAGATAGGAGGTGTAAGCCAATTTAAACTTAAAACCTTCTTTCTTAAGCAGTTTACCGGCCTTGCGGGCCTCTTCAACGCCTTGTTCCGAAAGTGGCACATCAGTCCATCCGGTAAAACGGTTCTCTTTGTTCCAAGTGCTTTGTCCGTGACGCAGCAATACAAGTTTTTTCATATTCTAAAATGATTTTGCACAAAAATACTACTTTTATTGCTGTCTATCTTGTTAGATGGGTGTAATTTTGTACTATGAAAACGGCATCGGTACCTATTTTTTTGAGGATGTTTTATCCTTCTCTTTTGTGGTCAATGCCACAGGGCAACAAACAGTTGTACCTTACTTTTGATGACGGCCCCCATCCCGAAATCACCCCTCAGGTGCTTGATTTACTCGCTAAATACAATGCCCGTGCAACTTTTTTTTGCGTGGGCGAAAACGTTGCCAGAAACCCAAAAACCTATCAACAAATTCTGGATGCAGGGCACCTTACCGGAAACCACACTTACAACCACCTCAATGGTTGGAAAACACCACTAAAGGAATATTATGACAACACAAATAAATGCCGCGAAGTAGTTGATTCCGTCTATTTCAGGCCATCTTACGGACGCATTACCCCCTTCCAAATTCAAACACTGAAAAAAGAGTACACTATTGTGATGTGGTCGGTGCTAAGCTATGACTATGACCGCGAAACCAATGCCGAACAATGCCTCGACTACGTAATGCGCCACACCACAGATGGTGCCATTATTGTGTTTCACGACAGCGAAAAAGCAGCACCCAACCTTTTAAAAACCCTGCCTCAGGTCTTGTCGCATTACACAAAAGAAGGCTATCGTTTTGAGCGGCTCGATGGATGAAATAAAAGGCAGTTCAAATGGTTAGAGTGTTTCCTTATGAATGGGTCATTCTTAACGGATTTCATTTTATCTGCTGAATCACAAAAAAATACTTACTGGTGAACAACACGTTTTACCTCTCATCATACATCTAACCTGAAAAATTTATCTCGCAAATCTGTCCCGTCCTTCGGGAGACGCAATGGCGCAAAGCTTTGAACAAAAATATAATAGGTATCAGACAAGCTTAAACCAATAAAAAAAATATTTGCCTATAATTTCCAACTGAAATGCCTATTCTTTACGACTTAGCGGTTTGGCAAGAAATTTTCTGAATTAAGCAGGCTAAAAGCAAAAACAACTTACCGCAAAAAATGATGCGGTAAGTTGTAAAATTCATTGTTATGAAATCTATTTCAAACTTCCAATCAGGCAAGCTAAAAGTTCAATAGCTATCTGCCAATCTGTGTTGGATAAATCTTGCTATGATCCCTGTAACCGGTATTGTTTTTATACCAATCGGGATAATTGATACCACCACTTTGTGCCCATTCGGCGAAAAACAAATGAGCACCTGTAATATCCTGAAATTCGATTACCCAATCAAAACCTTCGGCAATATTTATGGCCCATGGCAGATTCGTATCGGTCACAAAATAGCGTCCTTCAGCAACAGAAGAGTCATCTTCCATAGTTCCCAAATAGGAATCATCAAACAAGTCGGATGGTGGATAATTTGGCAGATGCACTTCTAATCCGCGAACACCGGGAGCATCGTTAATAACAGTATTTACAATGATAAAGGGATTAAAGGACCCGATATTTAATTCGCTGTAGGTTACGGCATTATTGGCAAATACTATATCCACAACAACGGTAACCGGCTCAATAAAGTCATATTCAAGTTGGGTGTTCACACCAATGCCGCCTGTGGTTTGGGGCATAATGCGCCGTGCATCGTCGAAAACGATGATGGTAGCCTTACTTTGGCCATTTTCGAGGCCATTGCCTGCTATGTTAAACACGGTGGTGTTGATCACATCATAACCGCTTACCGAAACTATATCCGATGGAAAGACAGTTGGCAAAGTAAAG
This sequence comes from Bacteroidales bacterium, assembly GCA_018400955.1. GTDB lineage: Bacteria > Bacteroidota > Bacteroidia > Bacteroidales > F082 > CALAZZ01. The sequence goes on along the minus strand of JAGYLH010000035.1, from coordinate 25,379 downwards.
CCAAAGCCATTGTGATAAGAAGCACCAAAAGCTTTCACTACAAAAGTAGCTTGAATGCTCTGTACAATTTCCTGATCGTTTTTATTTACATCAAAGTTGTAATCAATTACCAGGTCGTTGAAATCGTAGTCGCCCTTACCAGGCCAAAGGTCTTCGTAGGCAAGTGTTCCGGTAAGTTGTTCGGTTGTTCCGTCGTCACCATTTCCGCCTCCACCGCCACCTTCCTCTTCGCCGCAGCCGGTGATTTCTTCAATAAGAATTTCACCCTGTGGGGTTTCTATCTCAAGTCTGAACACATCTGTATTATAACCATCAACAACAATTTCCATGGTTTCGTTCACTGCCAACTGGTAGGTACCACTGCCCTGTTCAACATTATTCAAATACATGGTGCCTGAATACTCACTGGTCATATCGCCGTCGCCTGTATTTGTAATCGTGAAAATAACATCGGGGTGCACACAAGTGCTGGTCAATTCGATAAAGGGGTCATTTTCTTCAGGGTCGGTAGGACAATAAAGAATGCCCGCGTTGTTGCCCTCATGAAAACTATTGATGATGTTTTCGGCAGCATCTTTATAATCATTCACTGAAAAACCATTTAAACCGCCACCACCAAGCGCAATTTCGGCCATGGCCAGAAAATTGTTCACTGTCATATTGGCGAAAGGTCCGTCCATAAACACGAGTTCGCCTAAATCATAGTTGGGATTTACGCCCAAAAAGCCGGCAGCGTTGTAATCCCTGTTGAGGCGGGCTGCAATAATTTGGTCTGCCATATTGCCTAGTTTATCACGCCTTCCGGGATTAACCCAACTTTGTGTTAAAACTTCAGGACCACCACCCGGAAAACGCCAATTTTCAACATCCTCCGTTCCATTAAAGGTAATGGTGTAATTATTGGCGTCACCAACAACCAATCCGTTAGGATAAACCTGATCCCAATACTCGTCGCGCAAACTGCCAACATTATTTCCGGCACTTTTCTGACCCCATCCCCCTTTGGAATAGGTGGTGAAACCACTTAAATCGCAACCAACAACACGGGTTGATTTGCTTCTGTTATTAAAATCATAAGTCAACGAACCATCGCTGACAAATGCCATGTTTGGGCCAACAGCACCATTATAGGTCAACCGGAGCTCATACACATAGGTTGGAATGGTGATTACGGTATTGATTGTTCGTGAGCCATCTTCAGGAAATCCCCTGAAATACCGCTTACTTCCATCACGGTTGGTGATAATCAAAGGCTCCAGATCACCTGAAACTGGCAGATTAACTGACACCTGAATGGTTTTTGTTGTTTTCCAGTTAAAATCAGGTGGCACCTGCAAATCATTAACTGACTCGATGATTGGGTCCACGTCCGGATCAACATCGTTATTCTTGTCTCTTTTGCAACCACTTACCAGTATTGCAAAAATAAAAAGTACTGAAAAAAGTTTAATCGTTTTCATAACAAATAATTTTAAGATTCGCCTTTTAACATTCAACAAATATACCACAAAATCAAAGTGCTAATAATGTGTGCAATAGTGATTTTATCGTTTTTTAATTATCCCCAAATAGGAATATTTCCTATAATCGGGATTTTTATTTTCTAACCTGATTAATTCATAAACTTGATTAACTCACATATAATCAGTGTAATATAGACCCTTTTGTTTTTTTAGTCACTTTATAAAATCCGTGAAAATCTGTTAAATCCCCCGCAAAAGTGGCGGGGCAGGCCACGTAGCGAAGCGTACTGTGGTCATCCGCGTTCTAATTTGAAAACATCGCAGATGTTCATGAATAATGCAGGTTAGCCCTGAAATCTCGGCAGCAAAGAATGATCATGCACGAACAGAGGGGCTTTAGCCCTGACATCTCGGTAGAACATAAAGTCAATAGGATGTCCGAAGGGGCTTTAGCCCTGACATCTTTTTTACACAAAAAAAAGAGGGGATTTTTATATTGGAAGAATTTCAAATCCGCACCGGCCTGAAGAAATGTTATCGTGCTATCAGCACGTTGCAAATCCCATCTTCCCGGCAGAAAGATGTCGGCTACACCCCTTGATATTCCAACACATCATTCTACCAAGATTACAGGGCGCGCCCTTCATCACCAAAAGTGGCCACCACATAAAGTTATTTCATCAAGGAAAAGGGCTTTAGCCTGATTAATTCATAAACAGTTAACTCACATATAATCGGTAATAGAACCTTTTTTAGTCACTTTATAAAATCCGTGAAAATCGTTAACCCCGCAAAGTGGCGGGGCAGGCCACGAGCGAAGCGTACTGGTCATCCCTTCTAATGAAACATTGCTCTGTTCATGAATAATGGTGTACGAAATCTCGGCAGCAAAGAATGATCATGCACGAACAGAGGGGCTTTAGCCCTGACATCTCGGCAGCAAAGAATGATCATGCACGAACAGAGGGGCTTTAGCCCTGACATCTCGGCAGCAAAGAATGATCATGCACGAACAGAGGGGCTTTAGCCCTGACATCTTTTTTACACAAAAAAAAGAGGGGATTTTTATATTGGAAGAATTTCAAATCCGCACCGGCCTGAAGAAATGTTATCGAATGCTATCAGCACGGATTGCAAATCCACATCTTCCCGGCAGAAAAGATGTCAGGGCTACACCCCTTTGATATTCCAACCACATCACGTTCTACCAAGATTACAGGGCGCTGCCCCTTCATCACCAAAAAGTGCGGCCAACCACATAAAAAGTTATTTCATCAAGGAAAAAGGGCTTTAGCCTGATTAATTCATAAACTTGATTAACTCACATATAATCAGTGTAATATAGAACCTTTTTTTTTAGTCACTTTATAAAATCCGTGAAAATCTGTTAAATCCCCCGCAAAAGTGGCGGGGCAGGCCACGTAGCGAAGCGTACTGTGGTCATCCGCGTTCTAATTTGAAAACATCGCAGATGTTCATGAATAATGCAGGCTAAAGAGCAGCTTCTCATTTATTCCCATTCTTTAAAATAGTTGGTCATCACAAATGTAATACTTATTCCCAAACCAAACAATATCTATTTTGCGACCATGTTTAAAACAGTCATCCTTAGCTTAAGTCCCAAACGGCAACAGAAATCAGTTTTACAGCAATGGTTTCGGCGCAAAACTTGCCGCAGCCTATCGGGATATTATTATTGAAAAATCCATGATGCCCGTCAGAAGCAATCAGATCAATTTTCGCTTGCAGGTTTATCTGGACCAGCCTGCACCGGTTGCTGAAAACATCATGCTGCGTTATCAGCGAAAAATGTCCAATCGAAGGGTGCTCATTGCCGGAGCAGGCCCTGCCGGCTTGTTTGCCGCCCTCAAGCTTATTGAGTTGGGTTTGAAACCCATCATTATCGAACGCGGCAAGGAGGTGAAAGCACGAAAAATAGACATCGCTGCCATGAGCAGGCATGCCACTCGCAATACATAAATACCGACTCCAATTATTGTTTTGGGGAGGGTGGTGCAGGCACTTTTCGGATGGTAAGTTATATACCCGCAGCTCAAAAGGGAGATGTAAGCAGCATACTCAATATACTCATTGCCCACGGGGCCCATCCTGAAATTGCATATGATGCCCATCCACACATTGGATCGGACAAATTGCCTGTTATCATTACAAAAATGCGCAATACCATTCTGGATGCAGGTGGAGAAATACATTTCAATTGCCGTATAACCGATCTATTGATCAAAGACAATAAAATTCAGGGGTACTTACCAAAAACGGACTGGAATTTACTGGTGAGGCCTTGGTGCTGGCCACAGGACATTCAGCACATGATATTTACGAATTGCTGCATGCCAAAAACATTATGCTGGAAGCAAAACCATTTGCCATGGGCATTCGCATTGAACACCCGCAGGAATTGATTGACAGCATACAATACAAAAGCGATGGCCGGGGGGCTTTTTTGCCGGCAGCCTATTATCAGCTGGTTACGCAACAAAACGGCAAAGGTGTTTTTTCGTTTTGCATGTGTCCGGGCGGCATTATTGTGCCTTCAGCAACACAAAGCGGGGAAGTGGTGGTGAATGGCATGTCCAATTCGCGCCGAAACTCACCTTATGCCAATTCAGGAATTGCTGTTGCCATAGATCCCTCCGAACTCAGCAATTTCCAGCAGCATGGTCCCCTGTCGGGTTTGCGGTACCAGCAGTGGGTTGAACGGGTATGTTTTGAAGCGGCTAACAAAAGCCAGCAGGTGCCGGGGCAGCGCATGACGGATTTTTGTGCCGGAAAAATGTCAAAGACCTTAAAACCTACTTCTTACAATCCGGGGGTGGTCAATGCAGAATTACACCATATACTGCCTCCCGAAATTGTCCCTTACCTGCAAGGCGGGTTCAAGGATTTTGACCGCAAAATGAAAGGTTTTATGACCGACGAAGCCATGTTGCTGGCGCCCGAATCGCGGACATCTTCAGCTGTGCGCATCCCGCGCAATGCTGACACTTTGGAACATCTTCAAATCCAACGGCTTTTCCCTTGTGGCGAAGGGGCCGGCTATGCTGGCGGCATCGTTTCATCAGCCATTGATGGCGAAAATGTGGCCAAGGCAGTAGCAAAAGCACTCAATGCCTGACAATTTTCAACAATCAGCTTATCTTTGCAGGCTGAAAAATGAAATGATCCTATGGAAAACAGCAATTTTGTAACAGAATTACAATGGCGGGGCATGATTCACGATGTGACCCCCGGCACGGAGGAACAACTCACCAAAGAAATGACAACAGCTTATGTTGGCATCGACCCAACAGCCGATTCCTTGCATATTGGCCATTTAGTTGGCATTATGATGCTGAAGCATTTACAACTGGCCGGCCACAAACCTCTGGCCCTTGTTGGCGGTGCTACCGGTATGATTGGAGATCCATCGGGAAAATCGCAGGAGCGCAATTTGTTGGACGAAAACAGCCTAAGGCACAACCAGGAATGCATCAAGCATCAGCTTGAAAAATTCCTTGATTTTGACACAGAAGCACCCAACAAAGCCGAGTTGGTGAATAATTACGACTGGATGAAGGATTATACCTTTTTGGAATTTATCAGGGACATTGGCAAACACCTGACGGTGAACTATATGATGAGCAAAGATTCGGTAAAAAAACGTCTTGATCCCGAAAGTGGAAGTGGTATGTCGTTTACCGAATTCACGTATCAATTGGTTCAGGGATTCGATTTCCTCTACCTGTACCAGCACAAAAATTGCAAATTACAGATGGGAGGCTCGGACCAATGGGGCAATATTACCACAGGCACAGAGCTCATACGCCGCAAACTGGGAGCAGGCGAGAACGCGTTTGCCCTCACCTGTCCTCTTATTACAAAAGCCGATGGCGGCAAATTCGGCAAAACTGAAAGTGGAAATATTTGGCTCGATCCGGAAAAAACTTCCCCTTATGCATTTTATCAATTCTGGCTCAATTGTTCGGATGAAGATGCGGCACGTTATGTTAAAATATTTACCTTGCTGAAGCGGGAAGAAGTGGAAGCCTTACTCGCCGAGCACCAACAAGCCCCTCACCAAAGGCTTTTGCAACGAACCCTGGCACGTGAAGTTACCACAAGGGTGCATTCGGCAGACGCTTTGCAAATGGCCGAGGAGGCTTCGCAAATCCTTTTCGGAAAGGCCACGACTGATGCACTTCGCCGCCTGGACGAAAGCACCTTGTTGGCTGTTTTTGATGGTGTACCGCAGCATAAAATTGATTTGAAACTTCTGGGAGAAAGTATTGATATAACTGAATTCCTGACAACCCACACCAGCATTTTCCCTTCCAAAGGTGAAGCAAGGCGGATGCTCAAGGACAATGGTATTTCCATCAACAAGGAGAAGGTAGCCGAAAATACCAGCATAAGCCAAAGCGATTTACTTAACGGTAAATACATTTTGGTGCAAAAAGGCAAGAAAAACTATTTTTTGGTTGTGGCCATCTAATCAGTATCTTACATCTTTATCACAAAGCAATTAGCTTAACATGCCAAGAAATCTAAAAGGCTATGGCAATTTGTTCAATCGCTTGCCATATTGGAAAGCAACAACAAAGGCATCACCTACGCCATTTTCCCTTCTTATCCTGTTGCGGTTGCTTGCCGCTTCCTCATAGGTGCGGTATGATCCCACGGTATAAATATAATAGCCGTTGTGCATGTCTTCCTTTATATCGTATGCCGGGATATTGTATCGTTTTTCAAGGAAGGATTTTGCAATAGGTTGATTGATGCGCGCGCGGATTTGTACGCGGTATTCAAGCAGGCCCGGATCGGGTTCGGTTGGTTTAACCACAACCGGTGCTTCGATTTCGATGGGAAGCGGTTTCGGCTCAACCTCCTTTGCTGATTGCTCTTTCTCAATAGCATCAACAATAGCTTGATAAGGACTAACTTCCGGGCGAACAGGCTCTTGTTTGGGTTGTACTTCCAGCGGAGTTACAGCCTCAACTTCCTGTTCCGGGGTTAGCGAAGGCATCTTTGGCATGCGTTTGCCAAAAGTGTAGGATAACCCTAACGAAGTTTGGTTGTACACATCATACGGAAAACTATTGTCATAAATATCAAGCAGATCAGAATTCATAATCCTGTTGGCGGTTTCTAAACGAAGAGACATATTATCACTCAACCTGAAATCAAGTCCTATACCACCCATTACTATACCTTCAAGTGTTCTTCCCCCAAGTCCTGAACCATTACCAAACCCACGTTGCATTTGTACTACCTTCGTTACTAAATCTTTACGAGTAGTATTATAATTGACAAGCCCTATACCGCCAATTACATTTATGTTTAAAAACCTGTCAGCACGATAACCGCTGATGATATTGCTAAGATTTATGGCGGTATTCAGGTTGGCTTCCAAAAGGTCGCTGTAGAAAAAAGTTTGCCAGCTACGTCGAGTTCCGGCAAGGTGGGCATAAAGCGCCTGGCCTCGCAAACTAACTACCGGCGATATCTGATATTCGAGCATGATGTTTGCGTTGTAGCGCAATTCATTTTCGTTTTTCAATAAAGGCAGCCACCTATATTGCTTCACATCACCAAAAAACAAACTTGATCCACCGGCGGCAGTTATGCGCCAACTACCAGAAAAAACATCGTCTGATGAAGCGGTAGATTGGGCATAATTTGAGTTGACAATAAACAGTAAAACAATAAAAAGGGAGCAATAAAATTTAAATGGGTTTAGGAGCTTTTTCATACTTAGTTGGTTAAGTGGTTGGTGGCGAATTTAAATCATATTTACAATAGAGTTTAAAAAAATCCATAACTTTTTCAACAGCTTGTTGTTGGCAAAAGATAAGGTGTTGTGCCTATTATTTTATCCAGGATTCAACTACCTCTAACTGTATAGCAGGCATATCCAATTTATTCTTTTTACGGTAACCATTCAATTTTTGTTGCACTATCGCAGACTTGTCATCCTTAAGCATATCTGTATTTGTATAGCCAATTTGGATAAGGTGTTCCGCCCACTCAGGAGCTACGCCCATCGCAATAAAATCCTGTGGTGTAGCAACCCTTCTAATCCTTTCGGGGCGCATTTGCGGAAAAAAGAGCACTTCCTGAATAGATGTCTGGCCGGTTAACAACATTACCAGGCGATCAATTCCTATTCCCATTCCTGACGTTGGGGGCATCCCAAATTCAAGGGCACGCAGAAAATCCTGGTCGATAAACATGGCTTCGTCATCGCCCCTTTCGGAGAGTTTGAGCTGTTCTTCAAACCGCTTGCGCTGATCGATAGGATCATTAAGCTCAGTGTAGGCATTGGCAATTTCCTTGCCATTGATCATCAATTCGAAACGCTCGGTAAGCTCAGGTTTGGTACGGTGGCGTTTGCATAGGGGCGACATCTCAACCGGGTAATCAGTAATAAAGGTAGGTTGCACATAGTGGTGTTCGCATTTTTCGCCGAAAATTTCATCAATCAGCTTGCCCTTGCCCATACTTTCGTCTATCTCCATTTCAAGTTTACGACAAACCTCGCGCAAGGCAGATTCATCTATGCCTTCCACATCAAAACCGGTATGCTCTTTAATGGCGTCAAGAATAGCAATGCGCTTGAAAGGCCGCGTAAAGTCGATTTCCTTATCACCAATCTTCACTTTGGTATTTCCAATAGTTTCCTTAACGACTTTTTCAAGCATTTCTTCCGTAAAGTCCATCATCCAGTTGTAATCCTTATAGGCTACATAAATCTCCATGACTGTAAACTCCGGATTGTGGGTACGGTCCATGCCCTCGTTTCGAAAATCCCTGGCAAACTCATACACCCCATCAAAGCCGCCTACTATAAGCCTTTTCAGATAAAGCTCATTGGCAATTCGCAGGTAAAGCGGCATATCAAGTGCATTGTGATGGGTTTTAAAAGGCCTGGCAGCTGCACCGCCGGGGATGGGTTGCAATATCGGTGTTTCAACTTCGAGATACCCTTTTTCGTTAAAAAAATTGCGCATCGAATTGATGATTTGGGTGCGCTTGCGAAAGGTATCCTTGATCCCGTCGTTTACGATCAAATCAACATAGCGCATGCGGTAACGCTGCTCGGGATCGGTGAAGGCGTCATATAGTTGTCCGTCTTTTTCCTTTACAATGGGCAAGGGCCTGAGGGATTTGCTCAAAACTTTCAATTCCTTCACGTGGATGGTGATTTCGCCCATTTGGGTAACAAACACAAATCCACTAACGCCTATGATATCCCCTATATCGAGCAGGCGTTTGAAAACAGTGTTATAAAGGGTTTTATCCTCGCCGGGACACAAATCATCGCGCTTAAAATACAATTGGATGCGGCCTTTTTCATCCTGAATCTCACAGAATGAGGCTGCCCCCATAATGCGCCTGCTCATAATACGGCCGGCAATCGTAACCTCCTGAAAAGCTTGTGGATTCTGCTCAAACCCTGCATGAATAGCCTCAGCGGTGGTATTCACCGAAAATGATTCGGGGGGATAGGGATTGATGCCCAATTGATAAAGTTCCTTAAGGGAATTTCTTCTTATTTGCTCCTGTTCGCTCAATATCAAACTCATAGTATTATAAAAATTTGTGCAAAGATAGGGAAAGAAGCATCATTGCAGGCAGGCAATTTACCCACATTGGTTCTCCATAAAAAAAACCGGCAAACCTTTTGGGGCTTGCCGGCTCGCAAAACTGTAAACAAGGAATTAGTATTTCAAAACAATACGCTGGTATTGTGATGTTTCGCCTTGTTGAACATGAATAAGGTAAATGCCTTCGGCTTGTCCGCCCAAATCAATTTCCTGTTTGCGGTTGGCTGAAAGGGCAATGGATTTTTGCTCGTAAACCAAATGGCCCAAGCTGTTATAAACTTTTACGCTTGCCAGGTTCATCAGGTTGGCGTTAAAATCAATATTAAGTTTGCCATTGGTAGGATTCGGGAATACCTGTGCAACAGCATTTTGAGTTTCCTCAACCCCTGTGCAGGCATCCACTTCCAACACTTGCATTAGCTCAACGGTACAATCGTTTTCGTTTGTAAAGGAATATGTTACCTCATAAAAACCAACACCTACGTCTTGCGGATGGAAATAACCATCAACGACGCCTTCGCCGCTGTAAGTGCCACCTTCGGGATAGCCTTGGGTAAGCTCGTAGGGGTCCCAAAATTCGCATAAAACAGGTACTTCTTCGAAAGTAACCTCAGGGGCATCCATGATTGTGATATAGTCTTCCATGGTAAGGGAGCTTGATTCATCATCCTTAAAAACTGTGAGCGTTACGTCATAGAAGCCGGCTTCTTCATAATAGACTTCCGGATTTTCTTCGGTTGACTCAGCTGGTGTTCCACCGGGGAATTCCCACAAATAGGTGTCGCCTCCAGTGGAAGTATTGGTGAAGGCAATGGGGGTGTTGGTGCATGCTTCGCTAATCTCTGCATAAAAGTCGGCTTGCAAGATCTCAAGTGCTTCCAGATCAAGCAAAGCAACTTTGGTTGAATGCATAATTTCTTTGGTGGCAGTATTTTGCAAAAAGGCTACCAATTCCGTATTGGGTTTGATCCAGGAATTGTTGAATGTAAAATTCAGTTCGACAAACTGCGTTTCGCCTGTTTCAATTGTTAGCGGTGTCCCAAACTGATCAGGAACCATCAGCCTGTTAACGTTATCCACCTGGGTTTGATTAAACCAGTTTACAGGAATATTTGATTCCGTTAAAACAAGATGCACCACGACATTTTCCATGGCATAATCGGCCACTTTTTCTACGCGCAGGGTAATGTTGTAATCATTCCAGATCTGAGATCCGAAAATGTCAATTTTAAAGGAAGTAGGTACAGCCAGACGTTGGTTAACCTTGGCTAAAAACTGTGTGTACATGCTATTACTAGCACTTCCACCTACTGTTTGGTTTCCACCATCAAAAAATGTGGTTGGATAACCAGGGATGCCATAATAGGAATTTCTGGCATTGGAGTAAACATTGGCATAGGGATCGCCATTGTGATTTTTTACTATGGCAACCGGATGGCCATTTTCAAGCAAGTCGTGCGCCCCCATGGAAGCTCCCGGGCAAAAAACACACCAGGTGCCTGTTGCAATTTCAAGCACTACCATTTCACGATCAATTTGCTGGGCAGAAGCAAAAAGCGTTGTGGCAACAAAAAAAAGGGTAAAAAATAATCTCTTCATTTCAGTTTTGGTTTAGGTGATTAATATTGAGAACGATGGCAAAGATAAAAATTAACTAAAACGATTTAGCAATTTATTAACAAAATTTTTTGTTAATTTTCTTTGATTTGAAATATTAAATGTCTCGACTTGAGACAATCCCACAAAACTACTTTGGTATGAGAAACTTCTGGAGATTAACTGTAAACCTTAGGCTCCGTTTCCCCGGAAAGTACACGCAAACCATTCATGGCTAAGGCTTTGAGTTCGTCTTCGCCAGGGTAAACATGCACAGGGCCAATGCGATGCACACGCTCAATGATTTGGTTGACAAAATATTTATCGTGGGCTATGCCACCGGTAATCAGGATGCTGTCAACATGAAAGCGCAATACCGTAGCCATAGCACCAATTTCCTTTGCCACCTGATATGCCATGGCATTGTAAATAAGCTCTGCTTCTTTATCACCTTTTTGAACCCTTTGCTCAACTTCGTAGGCGCTATTCGTACCGAGATAAGCCACCAAACCGCCTTCGCCTTTGATCATTTTCAATACTTGTTTGAGGGTATATTCTCCACTAAAACAAAGCCTGGCCAGCGCTGCAACAGGCAAAGTACCTGTACGCTCTGGCGAAAAGGGGCCATCGCCATCCAAACCCTGGTTAACGTCCACTACCCTGCCCTGTTTGTGCGCACCAACTGTGATACCTCCGCCAAGGTGTACCACAATCAGGTTCAATTCCTCATACTTTCGCATGATAAACTTGGCATGTTGCCGGGCAACTGCTTTTTGGTTGAGTGCGTGAAAAATGGAAACACGTGGCAAAAGCGGGTGACCCGAAATGCGGGCAATATCATCAAATTCGTCAACCACCACCGGGTTGGCAATAAAAGCACGGGCTTCCGGAAGGGAATTGGCAATATCGTTGGCAATCAAACCACCCAAATTGCTGGCATGTTCACCAAGGGGACTGTTCCTTAAGTCTCGCAACATAGCTTCATTAACGGCATACACGCCCGACTCAACGGGTTTGAGCAGCCCCCCGCGACCAACAACAGCACGAATACTTCGTATATCAATATCTTCTTGCTCAACCTGTTTTAGTATCAAATCCTTTCGAAATTCAAACTGATCGGTAATCTTTTCAAAGGGGTCGAGTTCTTCGTTGGTATGCCTGATTGTTTTAATAAACAAGGCCTCCAAACCGGCAAAAACGCCAAATTTGGTAGAGGTTGAACCCGGGTTGATTGTCAGTATGCGCGCGTCATCAATATTATCCATATATATATCCTTTCAGTAGGATTTGCTCTTGTTTGTTGGTTTTTACCTGGCTGTGAGTGCAGCCAATGCAATAGAATAGAGTTTTGTTTTGGTGCTGTCGCCACGTGACGACAATACGGCAGGCACCCTTGCACCCACAACTATGGCACCTTGCTCGCCCTTGGCCAACTTGGTGTTGGCTTTGTAAAACACATTGCCAGATTCAATATTCGGGAAAACCAGGCAATCGGCATCACCGGCTACTTCGCCGGATATTTTCTTTATTTGGGCACTTTCCATATCAATAGCCACATCAAGGGCAAAAGGCCCGTCAACGAATGCCCCTTTTATCTGTCCACGGTCAGCCATTTTTGATATAATTGCCGCATCGACGCTTGCCTGCATTTTTGGACTAACAACCTCTGATGCTGCTATTAAAGCTACTTTTGGTTTTTCAATTCCCAATGCGTGTGCCGTGTGAATGAGGTAATTGGTAATGGCAATTTTTTCGGCTACTTCAGGTGCCGGCAAAATGGCCACATCGCCAACAATCAACAATTTGTGGTAGCTGGGGTTCTCCATCACCGTTACATGGCTCAGCACAGCGCCTTTGTCCATCAAGCCATTTTCCTTGTCAAGGATGGCACGCATATATTTGTCCGTGCTTACCAAACCTTTCATAAGCAAATTGCCATCGCCCTTATTGATCAGTTCCACAGCTTTGCGCGCAGCTTTCATTTCATCTGCTTCATGCACAATCGTAAATTTTGTTGCATCAATGCCGTGGGATTTACATACTTTTTCAATCTCGTCCTTATCGCCTACCAGGGTGCCTTCAACAATGCCCAGGTCAATGGCTTCGCTAACAGCACTTATTGAGTGTTCATCATTGGCAAAAGCGGCAATCAAACGTTTCCTTTTACTGCTTTTCAAAACCTCAAACATTTGATCCAAACGGGTGATTTTCATAGTTTTAATTATTAGTTTTTATAGAAATATCTTATTGTTAATTAATTCACATTTAAAGCGCAAAGTTAGGTATTTCCTCTTAGATGGACAAGAAGCCAACGCATTACGTTTCAATAATTTTATTCACTATAGAAGCGGATCATACGTATAATAGATTCCGTGCATACCGCGCAAAACTTATCCCCTTTCAAGGTGTTCATCAGGCAATCATGCGCAGGACGGTACATGCCTTTTGAAACATAGCCGCCCCCTTCAAAAACACCTGTAACATCTTTATAAATAACTGAATCGGCTGTAGGTATTGAAATAGTATCGGCGATAAGGTGGGGCCATTTTTTTTTAAAATCAACCAAAGTGGTCAGGTTTGGTTCCCAAGGTTCTATCTCAAGGTTGTAAAAATCATTGTATGCTGTTGAGGAATCATAGTATTCATCACCCAATCCGGCAAAGCCATGCCCAAATTCGTGCACAATAACCTTAGCCGAAAGGGCATTGCCAACTGTGCTCAGGCTGTAAAAATTATAAATTCCGCCTCCTCCATATTTTTCGGTATTCAACAAAATGTAAATCTGATCGTAGGGGGCATTGGCAGCCAGATCGCGAACTTTTTTGTGGTCCATGGTCATGCAATAACGCTCGCTGTCAAAAGTGTAAAACGAAGAAGACAGGATGGTATGCGGCCAAACAGTATCTGCCGGAATGCTCGCCCCACTTTCCTTGGACGGTGCCATAACAGCCCTGATATTAAATTTATTGCGATAGGTGGCAAAAGGTTCAAACGAAAACAGGCTTTGTGTGAAACCGCGGCTGTCGTTGATGAATTTCCCCATTTCGTTCAATGTATAGCCATCCGCCAATAGCACTATATCTACAGCATACTCCGGCAAGGCATTCACTTCCACCTCAAAAACAGGCCATTGCTCCCGTTTCAAAGGCTTGATAAAATAACTGCCGGGGTCAACCTGGAGGCCAAAAACGGAATCAAACAATCCATTGCGGTTGCGGCTGTATAACACCACATTGACGGTTTTCTTTGGAAAAGGGAACACCACTGTTTCGGTAAAACTGCGCACCACTGTTTTTGCTTCTATGGTGGTTTGCCATTCGCTAAAAAGGCTTCCATAGCCCCGCGAGTAAATCAAATCATTGGATGAGGCATCATATACCTCTAAAAAATGTTGCCCATACCTCAAGGTGTCAACCAAATTGGTTTTGGAGCCGCCCCAATAGGGCTCGGTAATGATTTCGTCCAGGGCATACCATTCGAAAGTGGCCGTGCCGGCATGCACTATGTCGATGCGCAGGCTTCGATCGAAAAACAAGGAATCGAATTGCGCCTGACCAGGAAGGGCAAAAATCAAAGAAAAAGCAAGCAATAAAAGGTTTTTCATAGCTAATGGTATTGGCTTGTTATAGTTGCCGAAAATATCACCTACAAATATAACCAAATCCAAATTGCTTGCTGTTATTTAAATTCTTTTCATTGTCTCAGCTTTAGTATTAATTTTACCTGATGAAACTTTTAAAAAACAACCATGAAAAAAATATTGAAAATCATACTGGGGATAGTCCTCATTCCTGTATTGGCCTTTGTGGCTTTTTTACTTTATATTACTTTGGCTGACTATAAACCGGCGAACATGAAACAACTGCAAAGTATTCAACGCAACAGCCAGGAGCTAAACCCGGATGAGTCCCTGAAATTTATCAGTTGGAATATGGGTTATGCAGGTTTGGGCCGCGAAATGGATTTCTTTTATGATGGGGGACAACAAGTGAGGGCAAACAAGGATTTGTCCAGTAAATACCTTGATAATATCCTTTCATTTTTGAAAAATCAAGAAGCCATTGATTTTATACTCTTGCAGGAAGTTGATTTTGATGCCAAAAGGAGCTATCGCTTCAACCAATCTAATCTGATTGCTGATGCTTTGCCTATGCATAATTTTGCCACAGCTATCAATTACAAAGTAAGCTATGTGCCTGTGCCATTGAGCGAACCTATGGGCCGCGTAAAGAGCGGTATGATGCAATTGAGCAAATATGTGCCATCGGTTGAAAACAGGCATGCTTATCCCCAAATTCTTCCCTGGCCCGATAGGTTGTTTTTGCTCGACCGTTGTTTTACCGAAAGCCGATTCAACCTGCCAAACGGCAAGGAGCTGGTTGTGCTAAACACCCACAACTCAGCCTTTGTTGATCAGCAGGAACTTATGGAGAAGGAGTTGGCTGTGATCAAGGCGTTTATGCTTATGGAATACCAAAAAGGAAACTATGTGGTTGCCGGAGGCGATTGGAATATGAACCCACCGAACTATAAACCTGCAGAAAATTATAACGGCCACATCTATGCTGCATCAGCGGTGGCCATTACCAGCGATTATTTACCTGCTGATTGGATTATTTCCTTTGACCCGGCGCATCCTTCCAACCGTCATCTGGATCAGGCGTTCGCAAAAGGGGTTACACCAACCACAACAATCGATTTTTTTATAGTTTCACCAAATGTTCAGTTGCTTAAGCTTGAGGCCATCGATCTGGATTTTGCTGACAGCGACCACAACCCTATTTTTATAGAATTGATGCTCAAATAATTAAATGTATTCAATCAGCACAAATGATTGAAAAACTTCTCCCATCTGAGCCTATTGCTATTTGTAGCTATAATTTTATAACTTTACGGTCGCACAAGCTAAGGGGTGCAACAGTGCCGGACGCAAATACCGGTCAGACCAATTAAATGTTTGTATTTCAATTATAAACCAATCAGTTTTGTACACGTTAAAAACAAAAATCGACACCAGTTCTGCTGAATTTTTACAGAACAAAGCCAATTTTGAACAACTGCTTCATCAGTATAAAACAACAATGCGGGCCAATACCGCTGGCGGAAACGAGCAGTCGGTACAGCGGCACAAGGAACGGGGCAAATTGCTTGCCCGCGAGCGTATCAACTTGTTGATTGATCCCAACACGCCCTTTTTAGAGCTTTCACCATTGGCAGCTTATGAACTGTACGACAACGGTTTCCCTTCGGCGGGAATTGTAACCGGCGTCGGCCTGGTGCAAGGGCGCGAAACCGTAATTATTGCAAATGATGCCACTGTAAAAGGTGGCACCTATATGCAATACACTATCAAAAAGCATTTGCGGGCACAAGAAATTGCCATGGAGAACAACCTCCCTTGCATATATATGGTTGACTCGGGTGGTGCCTTTTTGCCGGAGCAAGATACTGTTTTTCCGGATCGCGATCATTTTGGCAGGTTTTTTTACAACCAGGCCCGTATGTCGGCCATGGGCTTGCCTCAGATTGCCATCGTTATGGGCTCATGCACAGCAGGCGGGGCCTATGTTCCGGCCATGAGCGACGAAACCATTATTGTTAAAAACCAAGGCACTATTTTCCTTGGTGGCCCGCCTCTGGTAAAGGCAGCCACCGGCGAAGAAGTTACGGCAGAAGAATTGGGCGGCGCCGATGTGCACACCACCATTTCAGGCGTAGCCGACCATTTTGCAGAAAATGATACGCATGCCATACAGATATGCCGTAATATTTTCGAAACACTGAAACCTGCCAGCAAACAATACCTCGAAACCAGGCTGTCACAGGAACCGCTTTATGACCCAAGAGAACTTTATGGGCTTGCCCCTGTTGATTTGCGCAAAATTCTCGATCCGCGCGAAATTATCATGCGCATGGTGGATGGCAGTCAGTTTCAGGAGTTCAAAGCCCGTTATGCCACCACAGTTGTTACCGGTTTTGCCTATATCATGGGCTTCCCTGTAGGGATAATCGCCAACTACGGTGTGCTTTTTTCTGAGTCGGCCCTCAAGGTAACCCACTTCATCGAACTGTGCACCTCAAGAAAAATTCCCTTGGTGTTTTTGCAAAATATCACCGGTTTTATGGTGGGCAAAGATTTTGAGCGGGGCGGCATTGCCAAGGATGGCGCCAAAATGGTGCATGCTGTTTCCAATGCCAATGTGCCCAAGTTTACAATCATTTTTGGCGGCTCATTTGGGGCAGGCAATTATGGTATGGCAGGCAGGGCTTTTGGCCCACGCTTGCTTTTTATGTGGCCCAACGCCAAAATCTCTGTCATGGGTGGCGAGCAGGCTGCTACCGTGTTGGTTACCGTAAAGGAAGACCAATATCAGGCCGCCGGAAAAGAAATGCCTGATGCAGAGCGCGATAAACTGCGCAATACCATACTCGAAAAATATGAGCGCGAAGGTTCGGCTTATTACAGCACAGCCCGCCTGTGGGACGATGGCATAATTGACCCTGTTGACACACGCAAGGTTCTGGCAATGGGAATTGCATCATCACTCAACAAACCTTTCCCCGAACAACAGTTTGGTGTTTTCAGAATGTAAATCTTATGCAGAATTATCAATCCATATCTGTTCAGTTTGCCGAAAAACAAGCAAGCATCTGGCTAAACAGGCCCGAAAAGCATAACGCACTGAATCCGCTGATGATTGCTGAACTTACTGAAGCATTTACCCATTTAGCACATGAGCCCGGCATTCGGGTAATCGTATTGCGCGGCAAAGGCAAATCCTTTTGTGCGGGTGCCGACCTCAACTATATGAAAGAGATCGCAGGTTTTGGCGAAAAAGAAAACCATGCAGATGCCATGCAACTGGCTACGCTGTTCGAAACCATATACAGCAGCCCCAAACCAGTAATTGCGCTGGTGCACGGAGCCGTGTATGGAGGTGCCAATGGCCTGTCGGCAGCCTGCGACATCGTGCTGGCCGAAAAAAATACCATTTTCGCCTTTAGTGAAGTTAAGCTTGGCATCAGCCCGGCAACCATCTCCCCTTATGTTATTCGCCGTTGTGGCGGTGCAGCAGCACGAGAACTGATGCTTACAGGCAGACGTTTTACAGCCGAAGAGGCCGCGCGCTTTCTGTTGGTGAATAAAATAGTTGAAATTGGGGAAATGGAGGAAGCCCTTCAGGCCTATGTTAAAGAACTGCTCGCGGCAGCCCCCGAGGCACTTGCCCAATGCAAAAAGCTGATCCACGATGTGGCCGGCCAGCAGCATCAAGGCCCGGAACTGATGGAAGAAACCGCTCGTTTGATTGCCAGTCAGCGGGCTTCAGCCGAAGGACAGGAAGGTATTGCCGCATTTTTTGAAAAACGTAAACCAAACTGGAATTGCTAATGACTACAAAAAACATACAAAAGGTATTGATTGCCAACAGGGGCGAAATAGCTGTTCGCATTATCCGCACCCTGAACAAACTGGGCATGGAAACCGTTTCGGTGTATGCCGCTCCCGATGCCCTCGCCCTGCATGTGGCCATGGCTGATGAAGCCTATTCATTAGGCGACGGGGATTTGGCCAACACCTATCTGGACGTTGCAAAAATTATTCGTATTGCCCAAAAAGCCAAAGTTGATGCCATCCATCCCGGTTATGGTTTCCTTTCGGAAAACCCAGTGCTGGTGAAGGCATGCGAAGAAAACAACATCGCTTTTATAGGGCCCGATGCCCGCAGTATGCAGCTGATGGGCAATAAAATAGCGGCCCGGCAATTTGCCATCGAAAACGGGCTGCCAGTTACAAAAGGCCTTACTGGCACTCCCGAAGAAATCGTAAAAGCAGCCGGCGCGCTGCCTTTCCCGGTTTTGGTGAAAGCTGCTGCCGGAGGTGGCGGAAAAGGCATGCGTATTGTAACAAAGAAAGGAGCTGGCCGGCATACTGAAACCACTTCACGCGAAGCCAAAATTACTTTGGGGACGGAACGGTTTACATCGAGCAGTTCATCAAAGAACCACGACATATCGAGTAGAGTTGGGCGATCAGCATGGGAATGTGATCCATCTTTTTGAACGAATGTACCATACAAAGACGTTACCAGAAAATAATAGGAAGAATCGCCCCTCGCCAACACTCACCCAACAGATACGGCATGAAATGGGATCAGCAGCCGTTAGCCTTGCAAAGCCATTATTATCGCAGCCGGCACCAATCGAATTTTAGTGATACAATCTTCATTTTTATTTTCTGAAATGAACACCCGCATACAGGTGGACCATCTGTTACGGAAATGGTTACCGGTATTGACCTGGTTGAGGAGCAAATCAAGATTGCCAAAGCGTCATGTATTGAAATCAAACAAAGAGGATGTTCAGCAAACCAGGAAGTGCCATCGAATGCAGGATTTATGCCGAAGACCAAACAATTTCATGCCTTCGCCCGGCAAGCTGCATATACTGAGCCTGAACACCGAATCTGCGTATCGACAGTAGTATGGACGAAGCCACCGAAGTGCTAAGCTTTACGACCCATGATCAGTAAATTGATTGCCCAGCCACGACAGGGATCAAGCCTTAAAAAGCTGGTGATGAAGCATTTGGCAATTACATCCTTTAGGAATAAAAACCAATATTACCCATTCAGCAAGTATTAAACCATCCGCTTTTTGTTGCCAATAAGATCAATACGTGGCTTTTGCGATGCTTATATCGCCGAACCTCAGAGGCCATTGAGGCAGAAAAACGAATTTCATCCAGATATTTTGGCTGCATTGTTGATGCACAGCCTGCAAAGACCTTACAGAATACTCACTACAAATATTTGGGAAGAAATTGGTTTTTGGCGACATACCATGCGCTTGGCCATAGTATTGATGATAGGGAGTTTCAGGTAGAAGTTATTGCATTTCGCCTCCGCGAGCTTCCGCCCGCAAAAACAGCAACACCGCTGTTCTTGCCTGGGCGATCCGCATTGACCGAAGGCTTCGCCGCAGTCGGTGTGCCAGACTCCTCAATGTCGGTCCATGCAGCCGCTTCGCGATCGCGTTGGTGTCCTCGAATCACGCGCGCCACTGGCGGTCCTTCGCCGAGACGCGCGGCGCGAGCTGCCCGAGGTATGACTTGGCTTCGTCGATTGCGTCATTTCGGCTTCCGCCCGCTTTTCCCACGCATCACAATGTGCACCATCATCCGACCAACATACTCATCGGCGCCATCCAGCGCATACCGGATCCAGTATGGTAGGTCGCCTCGATGTCGAACGAGCAAAACGTCGGATGGTCCCGGCCCATCGGCGCCGGCAGTAGCGCGGCAGGTGCCGCAGCGGATGTCGTGACTCAGCACCAAAACGTGAGTTTAACTCCAGTGGGTGATTTCGTCGAAAATCCTGCCGCCAGAATCGTCGCGCATCCATCCCAGGTATTTACCGTGCAAGGCAATCAAGACGGTGCCGCGCTTGCACGCTAAAAGCACTCGAGTGGATGTCGGCGCCGTTGAGATCGGTTGCCATTCGCTCATTTCGCCTCCCATGCGCTGCACCCGTCGGTAGTGCGCGTGATCGGTCGCTTCGGCCGAAACCAGTGCGGGACCGCAATGCCATCAGTGAGATGATCGACCCATTCGCACCGCCCTTGACTCGATCCGCTGAATACCGGCGCTCCGTGGTGCCTGCACGTCCCGCAGCGCTTGTCGGTGTTGGTCATTTCGCCTCCGTCGCGCTGTAGCTCGGAACCTGCTCGCCGAACACAACCCATTCGGTGATCTCGCCGTCCGGATCCTGAACGCGAACGGTCGCCTCGGATCCGCCTACGATGGTGTAGTCTCCGCTTTCCCTGTCGCTTTGATCTGCCCATATCTCCGCGGCATTCTGAGCGCTGTAGGCGTCCGTAATGGTGATGCCGTCCTCCGGCCCTTCGTGCCCGGCATCCGGGCACCAAACGCGGTATGTGTCGCTCATCTCGCCACCCCGACCGCATCCCAACCGGCATCAAAGCCGTCGCAGTTGTCGACCGCCTTATCTCTCGCTTCTTCACGCGTCATATCAACTCCAAAAACGATGGACAGGTATCGTAAACGACCGATAGCCGGTCGAACGGGAACAGGCTGTCGACGCTCGGGGTGCGCGGCGTGATCTCGTATCGGTGCAGCCAGCGGGCGCACCGGGCGGATTGCGGGCAGTCGGCGTCGTAGCAGCGGGTGACCTCTTCGGCGAGGCGCCCCGCGCCGGCTTGGTCACGCATCACGGTCGACCTGTGCGAACTCGATCCCGGCATGCCGATACACCCACGCGGCGAGCTCCAGCGAGGGGCCCCATCGCGCCATCTGCTCGCCGGAGGGCTGAGGCGCGACGACGCGCCGGATGCCGGCCTGTGCGAGCTTGGCGGCGCACCGCGAGCACGGGGGCATGGGCCAAACGTAGGCGGTGCAGCCGTCGAGCGACTGGCGAGCGAACAGGAGGGCGTTTTCTTCCGCGTGCAGGACCAGGGAGAGCTTGGTCTCGCGCTGCTTGTCGAGCTTTTTGAACAGCAATTCCTGCTCACTGTAGATCAAAATGTTTAGTTTTCCCAGCATGGTTTTGCCTTTTGGTTTTGTACTGCAAGTTAAGGCGTCAAACTACTGTTAGTCAAGCAAAACAGCGGGTAAAATTCTTTAGTTCTTCTTCGGTAAATAGACTAACTAACAGAATAACATTGAGTTAGTGCAAAAAAACCAGGAGGCCAGCCTGGCAAAGGAAGGAAAAATTGGAAGCCTAAATTATTGAATAACAAAGCAATACGAACTTCAATAAAGAAAAACAGCAGATACTAAAAAAGCAAAATATGGCGATCAGGCTGACCGTTTTGGTCGTGAAAAGCGGTAAATGAATCAGGCACACAACAAAATAAAAGTTTTTGCGAAAAAAAACCTCTGCCTGACAGGTCATTTCATTGCCAGGCAGTCAAGGAATATCAGGAAGCCGAAGTGCCAATCAGCCATTTATGAATATAGCTGTAGAGGATGTTTTTGGTAATTGGTTTGGCCATATAGTCGTTGCAGCCGGCACTCACTGCCTCACGGATAGAACTGGGATTGGCATAAGCGGTGAGCATGATTACGGGCAAAGCCGGAAATTTGCTTTTTATTTGTCTAGTGGCTTCAAAACCTGTAATTTCGGGCATCATGGCATCCATCAGCACCAGATCGAAATGATGTTTCCGGCACATATTGATAGCTTCTGCTCCGTTGCTGGCACGTAACATATTTATGCCCGTGGCTTTAAGCGCCACCTCAAAAAATCGGTAATTCTGCTCATTGTCTTCGGCAATGAGCAAGCTGTAGGAACTAAAATCAGGTGTTTCCATGATGCAATACTTCTATATGTTAATGAGGAAGTTATTCAGGTTTTGATTTGATTCTAAACCCATTTTTTTTCTGATCTGGTGCCGTTTCTGGTCAATGGTTGAAAGTGATAAAAACAAAAGCGAAGCAATTTCTTTGGATGGCAAATTCATTCTTAGCAAGGCGCATAATTGCAATTCGCTGCGGCTGATTTCCGGATTTATTTCAATAAGTTTTTCGTAAAAACCACTGTGCATCTGCAAAAATATTTGCTCAAACTCGGCCAGGGGATCGTGTGATGCTTCGCGGCATACTTCTTCAAGGGTATTTTCAAATTTTTCCTGATCTGTTTTTCGACCCAACTTATGCCGGAAAGGACCGAGTTTTTCTACGATAGTATTCGTTAACTGACTAAAATAAATCTGCTTAAGGGATTGATAGATCAATTCCTGATCTTGTACCTCCAGTTTAGCTTCCAGTGCTTGTTGTTCAGCTTCTTTGGCTGCGAGTTCCAGTGCGGCATTTTTGATTATCAGTGCATCTTCTTTTTGGCGCAACAGGGTGAGTTCGCGTTCTTTTTCACCAAGTCGTTTTTGCTGACGCAGCAGTTTGAAAACACCCAGTGAAATAATAATCAGTACGATGCTGATAAAAACGAGTACAAAAGTAAGTCTGATCAGGAAGTATTGTTCTTTGTACAAACCCAGCATGGTTTGTTTGTAGTTGTTCATTTCGTGTTGCACAACGAGTTCTTTCATCATCAGTGATTGAAACAAGATATCATCCTGTGCCTTGTATGCCCGAAGCTGTTCCCTTGCTTGTGCTGCCTTTTCAGGCATTCCTTGCGCCTCATAGATATCGGCAGAGATAGTAAGTGCAATACCAATAAAAACACTGTTATTTGCTTTAGTGGCATCTGTAAGACATTGTTGAGTCCAGCGCATAGCTGTTTCAAAATCATTGGTTTTATAGGCTGTCCAGGCCTGGTTAACCATGATAGCCAGTGGAGGGTCTGAAAGATATTTGGTGCTGATTTGATAAGCTTCATTTAGCAGTGCTTTGGCAGCCGGGTAGTCACCTTGGTGCAGCAAAGCAGCTCCTTTAAGTGTAAGGGCGTCCACTTTGAGGCTATTGGCATTAATTTGTTGTGCAATTGTGAGGGTTTTTTCCGCATAATGCCAGCAGGAATCCAGATAAGCTTTTTGCTCATGATGCATAAATAACTCAAAATAAATGGCTGCCAGTCCGTTAAAGGTCTTGCCTTTCAGCTCCGGCAGTATCTCCAGGTTTTTGGATGCACGGTTTGTTTCCAGGAAATTAATCCCGTTGTGATAGTTTCCGGTTTGACGAAGCAAATTAGCCAGTTTGATTCGTGTTAGCATAACAGCCGGATGATTTCCGGCAGACTTAAAATAGCCAAGCGAATCAAAAAGAAGTTTCAGCTGTTGATAGTTTTCATATTCCCGGGCTGTTTTTTCAAATTCGGGTGCATACTCCAAAGCGCCAAAGCTTCGATTTTCTGATTCCTCATCTTGAAAACCAGGATTATGACTGTTTGTTTCACAGGAAGTTAATCCAAGAAAAAACAGTAATAGTATTTGAAAAGAAACTTTAATCATTTACCGGTTCCTGTAGAATCAAAAAAAACAAGTAGAATCCCGTGTAAAAATACTATTTATTGTGGTTTTTATGGAATTTTTTGGAATTGTTGCTGCTTTTTGTAAATTATTATCGATAATGAAGGCTAATTGGTACAATATCAAAGCTATTTGTGGCTTATCAGCGTTCGCTTATCTCATTTAATACTGGAGAAAAATGGTTGTCATGGGTTCATTTTTAGATGAGAAACTTAAAATGTTGACTTATAAGCATAAAAGGGGCAAGAAGCGATTTGCCTCATCACCCACTTAACCCTTCTCTATGTTTGCCTTAAAATTTTTTCACTCCTCAAAACCCTTCCTGCATTCAGCAATTATCGTCCTGTCTTAAGCACTGCCGCATGAAGTTGTTCAACCCTTTTTATTATACAACCCGATTCAATCAATACAAATCGGACATCCTACCCCTTCAAATCGGACATTCAGCCTTTAGCTATTGATTTACAGGTTTTTGGTGTTGTACATTTGATGCCGTTAACATTAAAAACCGAATCAAAATGAAGACATTTAAATCAGGGATGGCTGCCATCCTATTGCTGATGGCTTTCAGCGTAACACAAATCATGTTTGCACAAGGCCCGCCGGAACCACCACCACCCAATGGCGGTAATCCCGCAGGTCCTGACAATGAACTTGTAGGGGGCGGTGCCCCGGTAGGCAACGGCAGTGTGATGTTACTTATCATGGCGGCTTCGTATGCTGCTACAAAATGGCGCAGACGCAGGCAAAAATCTAAAGCCGGTGAAAGGACAAAAAAGATACAGGCTGGGCATACCCTCAGCATCCTGGCAGCTGCCCTAATCCTGGTATTTCAGGCCCATAACCTGAAGGCTGATACATTTACGGTAAGCAACCTGAACGACAACGGCGATGGCTCCCTGCGCTGGGCTATTGAGCAGGCCAATGCTACTTCCGGTCAACATACCATCAATTTCGATGTAAATGGCACCATTACATTGGTTACGGCATTACCCAGTATAACAAGAGGTTACACCATTATTGATGCCAGCTCGCAATGGCAGGGCGTCTGGCCTGATGGTGCGCCGGGGATTGTCATTGATGGAACTGATCTTTTAAACACAGCTGTAGGAATTTATTTAAACGGCGCTTCCTATTGTGAAATCAGAGGGTTACACATCACCAATTTTGCAGCAGATCAATGCAAAGCCATGCTCACTTTCAACTCTGCCAATAACAATATCATTGGCGGTACCGGAGCAGGAATGCGCAATGTAATTACCAACAGTTATACTGGCATCGAACTGCGATCGAGCTACAACACGATCATTGGCAACTATATTGGCGTTGCGCCGGATGGACTTACAGCAGCTCCGAATAATCAAAGAGGAGTTTACATCAACGCCAATTACGATAATATCATTGGCGGAACAACCGAGGCGGAGCGGAATATCATTTCAGGCAACACACACTATGGAATCTATATTGCCGGACAAAACACCATTGTCAAAGGCAATTATATTGGCACAGATAAAAACGGAACTACTGCACTGCCAAATGGTAATGATGGTATCATTGTTACTGAACCAAATAATACGATAGGCGGTACTGAAACAGGTGCCGGCAACCTTATCTCCGGCAATACGGGCGATGGGGTATATTTGTTAGCAGCCAACAACAACACAATTGTGGGAAATTATATCGGAACTGATAAAAACGGAACTTCTGCATTGGGTAATGGCAATGCTGGTGTTTATATTGCCGGCGGTGCTAATAGCAATGTAATTGGCGGCACA
>JAGYLH010000034.1 GCA_018400955.1 Bacteroidales bacterium | reverse complement strand
TTCAAAGCCTCTACCTCAAAGCACACTTCCCATTGGAGTTTCAGGTGGCTGTGATCAATAATTTCGGTGGCTTTTACCATACATGGGTCTATTTTAACGAAGCCAGGCGGCAAGGGGGCCAAATCAAGCTGCCCTGTGTGAACAACAGCCAATACCTCACATCCATCAGCGGGTCAACCATTTACATTGGATTTGTGCATATGGCAGGACTGGAAAACAAACTGGCCAACAGCCTTGTGGACGAACGCAAACAAAACGGGCCTTACCTGGGCTTGCACGATTATATCGACCGCCTGCAACCCGGTATGGAGCAACTGATACTGCTTATCCGTATGGGGGCTTTTGCCTTTACGGGCCAAACAAAACCGGCCCTTTTGTGGGAGGCCCACCGCTACCGCAAAAAGAGCAAAATGGCCGAAGTAACAGCTGCCCTTTTCCGCGAACCGGTGCCAACCTATGCGCTGCCCACGCTGGAGCACAACCCTGTGGAAGATGCCTACGACGAAATTGAACTGATCGGGTTTCCGGTAACGCTTACCGATTTCGACCTGCTGCTGACCCCTTTCCGGGGGGAGGTGCAGGCCAACGATATGCTGCCGGGTGTGGGCCAGAAACGCCGCATGCTGGGCAAGCTGGTTACCATCAAGTATGTGAAAACGGTAAGGGGCGAACTGATGCACTTTGGCACTTTTGTGGATCACAGCGGCGAGTTGTTTGATACGGTGCACTTCCCCCCCACCCTCAAAGCTTATCCCTTTCAGGGGCCGGGCGTGTATTTGCTGCTCGGAAAAATTGTGGAGGAATTTGGCTACCCCATGCTGGAAGTGGAGAAAATGGCGCGGATGCCGGTGAAGGGGGACCCGAGGAGGTAGGTATAATAATTACTTTAAATTATGCCCAACGTTTTGTAACTATCCAAAGGTGGCGATTTCGGAGCAATTCACTGTCAGTCAAGTACAAATCCTCCTTTGTTAAACATATATACCCGCATCAGGATAATCATCTACTTCAAAATTGTCATTTTTTTGCACTTGTATACCGTAACCTCCAGACAATTGCAAAAAAGGCTGGAAGGCTAAAAGCCCTCCATACCCTCCAAAACATTTAAACCGTACCATCCAGACAATTGTAAATAGCATCTTTCTAATAAATCCGAGTCTTCAGGCTTCCACCATCTTGCTAATGAAATGCGTAATAATGTACCTTGAGGTATAATATTAACTTTTGGAGCAAAGCCAACGTAAGGAAATCGTTTTGTTTGTGCAAATATATTATCAGAAGGATAATTATAGTGCTTCCCATCTTGGTCTAAAGTCAAATCTTTATCTGAAATCCAAAACCCCACACTATTTGCTGGTAAATTGTCTCTGTTTCCAAGGTACCCACCGCCATTACCTGTCCAACCTAACTTCCCATTGAATATTTGATTTGGTGCACCTCTAAAAATTGTAACTCCGCAATTTAAGAGAAAAGCACTTATGTCATCAACTTGTCTTAAATACTGTTTATATTGAATAATGATATCCTCGATATGCGGTGGTTCTATATCTTGTCTATCGTAGAATTCTATATCCCAAATATCACCGATATTAAAATCCGTGTCTGCATATTGATCCCAATTACCTGGGTTTAGTAGTCGGACAAGTCTATTATTAGCTAAAAATAATCCGCCAACACAAGCTGCTTTACCTTTATGAGTTTTTGAAGTAATTAATATTTCCATTACAAGTGAGTTATTTTGTATCCGAGTTTTTTCAATTTGCCCGTCACGATTGACCTATGACAAGCCTCGGGCTTTTCCTCAACACAAAATAAAACCACTCTATTTGCTCCTACTTCATCTAACTTGTCAATAAAGGAATCAAAGTCAAACTTGCTCAGTATTATGTCTTTATATGCTATTGAAAAGACTTGACCTAATTTATTTCGGTCTCTCTTTAATTCACCTTTTTGATTGTCGGCTTCTTTTTGAAGGTCTCTTATTTCACTAGTTGGGGCAAGGTCAATAACGTGTCCGTATTTAATATCGAGTTCATTTAATCTTTCCTGAAGCCTATTACTATTTACAAAAGCATATTGTGAACCTCTAACACCTCTGCGTTGCCTAATGTCACAGAACGTGTCAATATTGTTATCTGTTAGCTTTTTAAAATATTCTTGTTCAGTTGAATTATAAACTCCTAAAGTAAAAAATTTCATAAAGCGTCTTGTTTATATTTTTTTCTTGAACCAAAGGATAATTCTTCCCCAAATAAATTAACTGTACCATTTGGCGCAATAATTAGCATTACATCTTTCTGGTCTTTAATAATTAGTTCGTTTTGTCTATTTTTCCTTCTTGTAATATGATTTAAATTAATTCCATGTTTTATTAATTCTTCGCCAATTAGTTTAGTTCTATGACACTCTTCTGGTTTGCTTTCACTACACATAATTACTACTTTAACTTTTTTCTTATTCGCCGTAATTAGTCTCTGTAAACCTTTCTTAAAAAAATCTTTTTCATTCAGTTTATCATAATCAACATGTCCGTTTGTGTAACAAGTGGTATCGTCAGGCAACCCACCAAGAACATCACCCATAAAGGTATATTTAATGCCCTTTTTTAATAGTGCATATTTTAATTCATTTTGATTGAAATGAGGGCTGTATTTGGAATACGGTTTTGACCTAACATCGATTAAATAATCAATTCCAAAATAATTTAACTCTTCAATCAAAGTTTCAACACTTTTGTTACCGTGACCTATTGAATATAATGTTGATTTTTCCATACTACAAATATATGTCCTTTTTTTAAGTATTTTGCACGTTCTTCTTTCCTTTATTGCACCCATATTTTATAGATGCTACGTGCAGCACTTACTATAATAAAGCCCTAAAGATAAAAAATAATTTGCCAACCTAACAACAGCAGGTTTTTTATCGGGCTACATTTTACGCATTGTAAAACCGAAACCAGGAGAAATCCGCTTATTCTTTCATAGGTTTATGTGAAAAAACGGCGTTCAGCTTAAGGCAACCGCCTTGATGAGATGTGGAATTCTACTACAATGTGAGCACCCGAGGGTTCCCGGAAAACCGTGCCGAACGCTCAGAGTATTAGATATTACCGGTGGTTACTTTCTGTCCACCATGAGAAATTATCCGAAACAATGATTTCATTTTTCTGTAAATGGTGTGTAGTTTTCATAGGAATTGTCCTGTAATCAAGTCTGTATTCGTCAGCAAGTTGTCGAATTTCGTTTGTGTCGTCATAGGTCAGCATAAACTTACCTTTGAGCTGGGCAGTTAATGCAAACAATCGTTCATGGTCAATGTCATAATATGTGTAAAGGCGTTTGCCAGCCTTTGTATAGGGTGGGTCAATGAAGAAATAGGCTTTGTCGTTTTCAAGGTTCTGCTCTAACACTTCAAAAGCATCGCCGGTTTTAAAGCTAATTCTGTCTTTGACGTAACCAATAGCAATAATTCTGTCGTGTAGCGTTTTTGGATACCAACGGGAAGTAATTCCTTTCCCGTTTTCGCCATTTTTAATCATACCAGAACCTTTGGCAAGAATGCCACCATGAAAAATCCTGTTTTTTAAAATCGTGCAAAAAGCAATATCATGAAGTTCTTTATTCGGATTGTTTAACTCTGCTTTTACGTTGTCAATTGTCAGGTTGAATGAGATTATTTTAGCGGCAAGCCATTTATTATTTTCACTGAGGATAACTTCCCAAACGGCTGCAATTTCTTCATCCATTTCCACCATAACAATTCCATCAGCCAATCGCTCAAATGCCGCAGTGAGGCTTACAATACCTCCACCTGCAAATGGTTCGATTAGCTCTGAAACTGATTTTCTCTCTTGCTTAAGCCATTTCCTTACCGTTGGCACAAGCCATGTTTTTCCTCCTGGGTAACGAAATGGACTTCGCTGAGGAACCGATGCAACGTTAATAATTGCTGCTCTTTCGCTTTTTTCGCTTAAATCAAACATAGTCAACTGATTATTCATTCTGCAACTACGTTTTTAAGGTTATTAAAATCCGAAGCACCAGACCGTTTTGCATCTAGTTTCTTTTGCAATAATTGAGTAAACTCGTTAATTGAGCCTACTTCAAATTTTGCAATCTGCTCCAATGCACTGGTAAACTTGGTATAAACTACTCTGGAAAGTTTGATTTCCAATCGCTTCTGTTGTTTTATAAGAACTAAGTCGTATAGGAAAAATGCAAAGTCGGCATCAGCTTTGTCAACTTCAGGCAGTGGTGGTAGTGTTTTGAAAAATGCAGTCTGTAACACAACTGCTTGCTTTTTTTTCCACTGATTGAGGATAGAACCTTTAGCAATTATTTGTGGAACAAGCCGTTTTCTTGAGGATGAAAGATAGTCAGGTTTGGGGTATTTTAATGCCTGCCTCCAAGTGAAGTCAGCAGTTGGCTCTTCTAAGTAAGACAAAAATGGCCCAGTAAGGTTACCAGATAGGTAAACTGACTGAACTTCAAGTGAACCGAAGTCAAGCACTCGGCCTTTGTCGTCATACGCAACCAAAACATAGTCAATATTTCCTGCCGATTTGCCAAACTTATCTTTTAATCTTACTTCTCCAACGTGAGTCCAAGTTGTCTTATTTTCAAATATAAATGCTGCTGCATCACTAATAATTTTCCAATCTTCCCTAAAACGGATCGGGCAAATGATTACTGGTTTGTCTTTGTGGTTAAGGCTGCATACCCCTAATGGAAACTCAATACTATTTTTTGTGCAGTTTGATACAATGTTATTGAAAGGGCAAAGTTTGTTTTCACGATAACGAATAGCTCTTTCTGTTTGATTATAAATTGGAAAGCCGAAAACTTCAGCTAACGGTTGGTTGTTATTCTTGTCTGCACTTATCATTTGTCAAAATTACCTATTTTTTTTGATTTCCTTCAAAGTCATATGTCTGTTTCCAGTTGTAGGGCATCCCTTGCACTTGCAATAGACTGGAACGCTTGCTGTGGTTCCCTGCAAACCATGCCAATCGTCCAGCGGACTGTGCTTTCTAATTGATACGGTGCACTTAGCCTCTAAGGTTTATAAGTGTTTCAGCTATTTCATCACGCAGTGTAGAATTTACATGCACCTCATCGGCAAATTTTTCCCATTGGTTCACTTTATTGTTAATTTCAGCAATAATCTCTGATGCTTTTTTGCAACGAATGGATTTTCCAACAAGCAGTAAATCTGCTATCGTAATTTCTTTTCTCTTGCCATTAATGCTCATGGCATGCTGGCTCACCCACTCACTACCGGGCCTGTAGGCATGACAAATATCGTAAGCCGGTGCCAATTCCCATTTGCCCCCTTGCTTCAGCAAAAAGGAAAAATTCTTTGTGTGGTCGTCACAATTCCGGGCAATGACGTTGAATACCATTCTTTTGAACATTTGTTCAGCATCGGCATAGCTAAGTTTCAACTCTCTCATGCACTGAAAGAGTTGCTCATAACTGAAACTATTCATCAGATTATAATCAAAGTGCTTTAGCGCACAGAATGTTTGTATGTGGTGCTTCACATCATTGCCCTGCCGGTCGAAGCGTTTGGTCATGAAGTGTGCCCTGCCGTTTTCTTCCAACAGCCGTGAAGGCATCATCACTATGCCACAAGCTTTGGCCATATTGTAGTAAGCCATTTCTACCCTGCCGTATCCCTGACTGCTGCCCAGTTGCACATCGCTTACTCCATCAAGCTTGATAAGCCAATGTTCAAATCCCTTGGGCGCTTTGGTTTGACCCGATTTGACCTCTCCGCTTTTTTCATTCCACGCTATCACAGCTTTCGGACGGGCACCACCGGCGGAAGTACCAATCTTTAAAATCTCCACAACAGCCTGTTCCTCATCTTTGTGGAGGTTGGTAGCAAAGCTTTCACGCTGATCGAGTATTTTTTGTGCTGTAGCTACCAGACTATTAATTTCGATGGAAAATGTCCGTTTGGTTTCCTTGAGTACAGCAGGCTCAAATTCGAGGGCACCCATACCACGGGTTCCCATAAAACAGAGCATTTCTACCGGATTCATGCTCTGTTGTGGCCGTCCTTGCTGTGCCAACCAAAGATTAATCAATTGGTTTCCATACCTATCGGGCAAGGAATCGGCCAGCAAACCGGGTAAACCCTTGAAGGTATCGTATTCCGAACTTCTGTCATTTCGCAATTCCGGAAATGAAAATTGATCCCGGCTATCGGAAACCGACATTTTTAACGGGGCTAAGTCCCATCCCAATTGCTTGAATTTGGGACTGTATTCAAAAACTGCATGCCCATTTTCTGCATCCCAGGCAACAGCGCCAACCAATTCACCCCATATTTTTACTTCTGCAACTTGCATGGCTTACCAATTTGTTTGTTCACTGTTTTCACCCTTCTTCTTTGACTTGGTCCTTGCCCTTTGGCGTTTAACTTTTTGCAGTTTCGCCAATGCCAATGGACTCATCGTTTCTTTTACGTCAAATGCAGACAGGACCTGTAATTGATCCAAAACCCTTAGCACCTGTATAAGCGTGGTAACTGTAACCGTTTCGCCCCGTTCCAGCAAACTCAGGGTAGAACGGCTGATGCCGGCTGCTGCTGACAGCTCATCCTGGGTTTTGTTTTGCTCCATGCGATGATACCTGGCAAATGCCCCAATATAGGCTGCTAAAGCTTTGTCGTTCATGGAAGCCCAATGTTTGAATGATTTACCAGTCATAACACGTCATTTTGTTGTTTAGTGAATGATTTACCCTGCAAATATAAGGACTATTTTATTATTTGCGATAACTTTTGAAAAAATCGCTTTAGAAATGAATGATCTATCAGTCGTTAATACCAAAAAAAACCAGTTAACGAATGATATATCATACAGTAAATTGAAATGATTATAAAGCAATCATGCTTGCAGATTGAGATTCTTTGTAAGCCATTTTAAAAAAACTCAATTTGCTGCCCGGAAAAAATGGCGGAGGAATTTGGTTACTATTTTATCTTGCTTT
This sequence comes from Bacteroidales bacterium, assembly GCA_018400955.1. Taxonomy (GTDB): domain Bacteria; phylum Bacteroidota; class Bacteroidia; order Bacteroidales; family F082; genus CALAZZ01. Next base: position 27,636 of record JAGYLH010000034.1, on the reverse strand, counting down.
CCAGAAACTCTAAATCATTTATAATTAACGCACTCAAACATGTTTTAACATCTTTTTCGGTTTGCCCTCTAATATCGGTCAAGTAATTGTTATCCATTTTTTCAATTAAGCCAAAAAACCATTTTACCATTTTGGGCCTTTTATAAAATATATACCACTCATTTCCATCAACTGCCGAAACTGATAGTCCATTTTTATTGTCCCTATTCTCAATTTCTAACGAAGGCGAGTAATAAATTTCATTTTCTTTTTTCAACTTCATCTCGTCAAGCAGTTTGTTCCATGGAATTCTTTCAAAGGTTTCCACTATTTTATCCTTTTCAATACTTCCCATTTCAATAATGTCTGGCTTGAACGGATCACAAAATGATGCTCTAAAGTTCATATTTTCAAAGGTGTTTTTATGGGTTTACCCATCGTTTTTTTCTTTTTTTCAATCAACAAAAGCCTCTTTTATAACCGATTTAACCTCCTTCATTTCGGGTTGGGATAGTCTTCCCAGCAGTTTTATAATTCTCTGTTTATCAATTGTTCTGATCTGGTCAATGACAATCCAACCAATTTTCTGCTCATGTTTTACTTCAATTCTTGTCGGATATTTTCGAGAGGTGGTTGTCATGGGTGCGATAATAATTGTATGTAGGTGCCTGTTCATTTCGTCAGGTGAAATGATGACACAAGGCCTTGTTTTCTTAATTTCACTACCAATCGTCGGGTCAAGATTGACAAGGACAATCTGATATTGCTTTAATTCCATTCTTCCAGGTTTTCGTCTTCAAACACATCATCGAACAACAACTTATCGTCCCCGTTCTCATGCATTTCTTTAAAAGCATTTTCCCAACCTTGCCTTGGTGTGCCAACAGGCTTGATAATGATCCTTCCTTTTTCGAGGATTAACTCCACCTTGTCTTTGATGTTGTATTTTTCCAACAATGTTTTACTGAGCCTGAAGCCTTTCGAATTCCCGATTTTTATGATTGACACTTCCATAATTTCTTGCTTTTGTAATTACAAAGTTAATACTTTTTTATGTGATTGCCAGGTTTCTTACTATTTGCCAGGTTGAAACTTCACTTGTTCGTATCGGGTATCCTTTCAAAGCTGATGCTGTTCTTATTCGAATTGTAGAAAACGCGCAACTGTTTGTTGTTTACGGCATAGGCCTCTGCTTTCGGGAAAATGCTCCCAGAACAAATCGGCCCAATCAGGCTGGTTTATGCGTGTTCCGGCAAAACTTTCCACCTTTATTTTTCGAGGATTGGATAAGGTGTAATTACCGAAAATTGTGTTAGTGACAGTTTTCCCATTGATATCCCCCATGGGCTTCGAATCCTGAAAGCTTATCGTCACATCACCCTTATTGAAATCGGTCCAGGTGTTGTTTTCATCTTTCGTAATTTGGGTGTTGTTGGTCCAGTCGTCATAACTCACCACTTTCCAGGTACCGGCTATGGATGTTATGCCCTTATCGTCGAAAACGGTTTGCATGATATTTTCCTTTTTGCAAGCACTCAAAGCGATCAGCATGGTAACGGCAAGTGCGAATTTTACTTTGAAAATTTTCATCGTGTCCATTTTCAATTGGGGTACATTATGCATCTTCCTGATTTTAAAAAAACCAGGGCATAAAAATAAAAAAAATTACCCTTCCAAGCCTATAGCAGGGCTTCATATCTGATCAAATCTACATCAAACCCTTTGCGCCTATGGCTTTTGCCTTTCAACCATTCAAAAGGTACCAGTAACGACTAAACTTCTTATATTAAGCACAACAAACGTTGCCGTTTGCTCTCGTAAAACTCGGACGTGACTTAGTTTTCTAACCCAAGTTCTTAACGAATTAGTGTTTCTAAGAAAACCTACATTTAACTAAATTCCAGTCACTTAATGTTAATAAATTTTTTGAATCTTTTAGAAAATACGCTTTGATTATTAATATAATATTCTAATATTTAAATCACTAATTAAACTGCAGCAGGTTATTCTTGCCATATTTCAAAAATGATTCATTTATGCGAATAAAGATTCGAGCAACAAATTTCACTAGAGCATATACTAATACCCATACTTACCACGCCAGCGTTTGCTTAAAAATGATCGCTGTTCCTGTTCACGTGCGTTGTTTCCGGGTTCAAATATTTTGGTACCTGCAATTTGTTCGGGAAGGAACTCCTGCTCCACAAAATTATCCTGAAAATCGTGGGCGTACTTGTAGTCGTTTCCATAGCCCAGGTCTTTCATCAAGCCAGTAGGTGCGTTGCGCAAGGGCAAAGGCACGCTCAGATCGCCGGTTTTGCGCACCAGCGACAAAGCCTTTTCAATGGCCAAATAGCTCGCATTGCTTTTGGGCGAACAAGCCATGTAAACAGCCGTTTGAGAAAGGATAATACGGCTTTCGGGCCAACCGATTTTATTCACGGCATCAAAACAGGTATTGGCCAGCAAAAGTGCATTGGGGTTGGCATTGCCTATATCCTCAGAAGCAAGAATGAGCATACGACGTGCAATAAATAATGGGTCTTCGCCGGCTTCGGTCATGCGGGCCAGGTAGTAAATGGCCGCATTGGGATCGCTGCCCCTGAGTGATTTTATAAAAGCAGAAATAACATCATAATGCATCTCCCCTTTCTTGTCATAAGCCGCCAGATTATTCTGAATGCAACGGGAAGTAATTTCATTCGTAATCGTAATCTCCTTTTCCGAAGCGGCACTATCGGCCATTAAATCAACTACCAACTCAATGGCATTTAATAATTTACGGGCATCACCCCCACTGATGCGCAACAGAGCATCGTTTTCCTTTAAAATGATTTTTTTGCCATAGTCTTGCTCCAGCAATTCCACAGCATATTGCAATAATCGCAGCAAATGAGCTTCGTTGAGCGGCTTCATCACATAAACCTGACAGCGCGACAGCAGCGGCGAAATCACTTCAAATGAGGGGTTTTCTGTTGTGGCGCCCACAAGGGTGACCATTCCCTTTTCAACGGCACCCAACAGCGAATCCTGCTGCGATTTACTGAAACGGTGAATTTCATCAATAAAAAGCACGGGGGCCTGTGGCATCATGCGGGCTTTTTCAATTACCTCGCGCACATCTTTCACACCGCTGCTCACAGCGCTCAGGGTAAAGAAACTTCGGTTGAGTTGTTTCGAAATGATAAAAGCCAGGCTCGTTTTGCCCACACCTGGCGGCCCCCAAAAAATCATCGAAGGAATGCGTCCCGACTCAATTGCCGTGCGCAACACAGCCCCCTCACCCACCAGGTGCTCTTGTCCGATATAGCTGTCAAGGGCATGCGGTCGGAGACGCTCGGCCAACGGAATGAGGCTTTTCATTTGCTTTCAATTTTAAATTCAGATGAACAATTTATGCGGTCAGATCCTCTATAATTGAATCTCCAAACCATCATAGGCCAAAAACATATTCTCGGGCAAGTCGGTTTCTACTTCGCTGTGCTTGCCCATCAAATGACTAATATGCGTAAAGTAGGACAAATCAGGCTTTAAATCTTCAATCACCTCAACGGCTTCGTCCAAAGTGAAGTGCGAAACATGTTTCCTCCGCCTGAGGGCATCCAGGATGATTACTTTGGAACCCCTGATGATTTCCATGCTTTCAGGCGGGATGTAATTGGCATCAGTGATATAAGAAAAATCGCCAATCCTAAAACCGAAAACATCCAAATGCATATGCTTAACCAGAAATGGAATTACCTCAATCGTTCCTACCTTAAAAAGCTGAAGCTGTATATCAATCAGCTCAATTTTGGGTACTCCGGGATATGGATTGTCCGTAAAAGCGTAGGCAAATTCCTGCTTGATCACTTGCTGGTCGGCTTTGCCTGCATAAACTTTCATGGGTTGCCGTTGCAAAAAATTGAACGAACGCACATCATCCATTCCGGCGATATGGTCTTTATGGCAATGCGTAATCAACACCGCATCAAGCTTTTTAACGTTTTCACGCAACATCTGCTGACGGAAATCCGGGCCGGTATCAATTACAATACACGTTTTTCCATCATCCAACAGCACAGACGACCTTAGCCGTTTATCCCGATCATCAATAGAAGCACAAACTTCACAAGGGCAACCGATTACCGGCACCCCTTGCGATGTCCCACTTCCCAATACTTTTATCTTCACTTTTTCTTACGTATTCGCGATATGCAAAGTAACCCATAATAACGCAAAAGAACAAGCCGGGAAGCGATTATTTCGGTTTTGCTTACAATGATTTTAGGTACTTTTACAGCCAGAAAAAATGAGCTGACCCAATAAATGCCCATGCTTACAGATCGATTGCTTAATTACCTGGTTAAACGCAAGATGACAAAAAAAAAGTCATCGGCTTTGCTGCGGATGAGCCAGGCAAAAACAATTGTTTTGCTGGTTGAACTGCATGACAAACTCATGCCTCTGCAACTGAGCAACAAGGAATTCATCAACCGATTTGAAGGTAAGAATGTATGGATCATAGGATTGAACCTTAACAAAGAAAGGGTTCAAATTTCAGGACTTCCAGCAAATATGCATTTTATCGAGCTTTCTAAAAAGGACTTTAACTTTCTGGGATGGCCAAAAAGCAAATTGGATAAAAAAATCCCGGCCATAATGCCTGACCTGATCATGAATTTTGACCATACAGCAGATCCGCGATTGACATATTTAGCGGGCCTGATGCCTGCAGGTTTAATGCTGGGCCTCGGCCAGGCCAATCCTAATTCTTATTACGACCTGACGCTTTCAATAGATGAAGCAAGCAGCTTAAAAGAAACATTTGAACAGTTTTGTAAATATTTAGACTTACTTTATGGACACGACAAAACATAAATTTGCCGGAACGGGTGTTGCTTTGGTCACACCTTTTATTACACAAGATAAAAGCATCGATTTCGATGCCTTAAAAAAGATTGTAAATCATGTGGTTGACAATGGCGTGGAATATGTAGTGGCCTTAGGCACTACCAGCGAAGCACCTGTGCTTGACGAAGCTGAGAAAAGGGAAGTGGTCGCCGCCATTCAGGAAACTGTTGCCGGCCGCGTTCCATTGGTGCTTGGCATTGGCGGAAACAATACGGCTGCCATTGTTAAGCAAATAAGAGAACAGACATTCGAGGGCATAGCAGGCATATTGTCAGTTGTTCCTTACTACAACAAACCCCAACAGGATGGCTTATTTGCTCATTTCGAAGCCATTGCCGAAGCAAGCCCGGTTCCGATTATTCTTTACAATGTACCCGGGCGGACAAGTGCCAACCTAAAAGCCGAAACCACATTAAAACTAGCCAGGGAATGTTCCAACATTATCGCCATCAAAGAAGCTTCGGGCGATTTCAGCCAGATCATGCAAATTGTTGCCAATAAGCCCAAAGGTTTTGCCGTACTCTCAGGTGATGACGTCCTCCTTACCATGCCCCTGATGGCAGCAGGGGTGCAGGGTGTGATTTCGGTAACAGCCAATGCCTGCACCAAGGATTTTTCGGATATGGTCAGGTTTATGATTAATCAGGAAATGGAGGCGGCGCGGGAACTTCACTACAAACTACTGCCCTTGATGGAGGCCCTTTTTACCGATGGGAACCCCGCCGGCATCAAAGCCCTGCTAAGCCTGATGGACTTGTGTAAAGAAGAACTCAGGTCACCCTTAGTCCCCGTTAATCATACTGTAAAACAAACAATTGAAAGTATTTATCAATCCTTCTAATTAATTTTTCAACGCATCATGAAAGCCATTATACTGCTCATTCTTGTTGTTGCCCTTAACCTGCAATCAGCAGGGATAGCGCAAGAAAATTATCCGCTTGATTCCATTTTCGGTGATCGTCCGGAGGTTTATTTTTCGTTAAAAATCAATGATTTGAAAGAAATTGAACCCTTAAATCATCAACTTTATATTGATAAGGTGCTAGAAAAGGAAGGCAATCTGCTGGCCTATGCCAACCGCAAGCAGTTTGAAAATTTATTGGCAAATGGACATCAACCCATGTTGCTCACCCCGCCTTCGATGACTGGTGACTACCCCAATATGCTTACAGTAAATGATTTGCGAAACAGAAACCTTTGGAATACGTATCCAACCTATAGCGCTTACGAAGCTATGATGTATCAGTTTGCAACAGACTATCCAGAGCTATGCACCATACATACAGTCGGCACGCTGAACAGCGGCAGGAAACTCCTCGTGGCACGCATTCACAATAGTAACACCCCCGACGAGCCAAAGCCGGAGGTATATTATACAGCCACTATGCATGGGGATGAGATAGCAGGTTTCGTGCTGAAGCTCAGGCTTATTGATCATCTTTTATCAAATTATGGCGACAATGAGCGCATCACTTATTTGGTCAACAACCTGGATATCTGGATTAGCCCCAATACCAATCCCGATGGCACCTATGCCGGAGGCAACCATACCGTATGGGGATCAACAAGGGGCAATGCCAATGGCGTTGACCTGAACCGCAACTATCCAGACCCAAGAGTTGGTGCTAATCCAGATGGCAACCCTTATCAGCCCGAAACAGTTGCCTTTATGGAATTTGAAAGCAGCAGGAACTTTGTTTTATCTGCCAATGAACATGGAGGAGCAGAAGTGGCCAATTACCCTTGGGATACTTGGTCGCGGCTGGCTGCTGACAATGCTTGGTGGGTTTATGTTACACGCGAATATGCCGATACAGCGCAGTTTTATTCGCCACCAGGTTATTTTACCGATCTGAACAATGGGATCACCAATGGTTATGCCTGGTATTCCATTACAGGCGGCAAGCAGGATTATATGAATTATTTTCGCAATTGCCGGGAATTTACGCTGGAGCTGACATCTGCAAAAAGACTGCCGGAAGCACAACTTCCCTCACGCTGGGAATATAATTACCGGTCATTCCTCAACTACCTGGAGCAGGCACTGTTTGGAATTCGTGGCGTTGTTACCAATGGCGAAACCAACGCACCCATCAGGGCAACGGTAAGCATTTTAAATCATGACCAAGACAACTCATATGTTTATAGTGCTTTACCTAACGGAAATTACCACCGCTTGCTCAAAGCCGGCACTTACGACTTGCAGTTTTCCGCTTTAGGTTATCATACACGTACTTTTGAAAACATCGTTGTGAACGATCGCGAGGCCACAGTTTTTGACGTACAATTGTTTACCGGTGAATTGATTGCCGATTTCAGTGCCAGCGCTGTTGATATCGCCAAAGGTGAGTCCATCGACTTTTTTGATGAATCGTATGGCAACAATATCGCGAGTTGGGCATGGACCTTTGAAGGTGCAGAACCGGGGGTGTCAACGGAACAAAACCCAACTGATATACTTTATACCGAAACCGGCAGCTTCGATGTAAGCCTTACCATCACCAATGATGAAGACGAGACAGTAACCATCACCAAGGATGATTTTATTAAAGTGTCGGCCAATTATATGATGCAAAATGGAAGTTTTCAAACTTGCGAAGGTTTGTTTTATGATTCGGGGGGACAATCAGCCGGATATCAAAACAACGAGAATTATGTCATGACATTTTACCCCGATGGGGATGAAAAGCTAATAAAACTAAGCTTCACAGCATTTGATGTTGAATCCCATGATAATTGCGAATACGACTATTTGCAGGTATTTGATGGCCCCAATACCCTTGCTCCCCTGCTTGGCACATGGTGTGGCACCAACTCGCCCGGTGACCTTATTGCCTCGAACTCCGATGGGGCGCTCACTATTAAGTTCGTTTCAGACGGATCGGTAACCGGACAAGGCTGGGCAGCTAATATAGAGTGTACGACAGCAGTAGGCTTGATGGAAAAAAATCATAGCAGCCTGAAGTTATTTCCAAACCCGATGGAAGAAGGTGTGATAACTGTAGAATCACCTGAACCAATCAAAGAGATTTATTTAATTGACAGCAAAGGTGTTGTACGAAATAAAATAGACGGATATGGAAGCAAGCAACAAGTTTTGCAGTTAAATAAGCTTGAAAGTGGTGTTTATATGATTATGGTAAGTACAGCCCAAGGAAAGCATTGGCAGAAATTGCTGGTGAAATAACAATTAGAGTTTGTCAATAAAGTAATGTAAATGAGCTTTATAGTTCGAGGGTAAAGCTTGTAAGGAATGAATGTGAGGAGTTCCGAAAATTCGGCACGACTTACATGAATGACGCGCATAACGGAGCTATCGGACTTTAAAAGATAAGCACTAATTAGCCAAAAGTGATGCCATTCGCAAGCAATATGCGGCTTCCAGCATAAAACACGGCTAAAAATATAATCAAGCCTTTCATCAGCCTGATATTTCGTGTATCATCCTCCTCAAACATCAGGTCGTCCATAAGACGTGCCCTGATAAAAAAGATTATCATCATGGCAGTCAATACAATCCAACCATACTTTTCGTGGAACAGGTTTTTTGGAACGAAATACACATACACCAAAACAGAACCTATCAGAAAAGGTACCAGCACCTGGGCTGTAATCACAAAAGGAGCATTTTTTTCATTAAAGCGCTCAAAATAGGAATTGGCCGAAAGGGCAATCATGCGCGGCGCAAAAAGGGCTGTCATCAACAATCCAAAAAAGCCTAAGAGTGAAATAATCATTTTTGCTGTATCAGCCAGATACATCCAGTTGAATACATGGCCAATGCCCTCGGTGAGCAGATTCCCCAACATCAAACCTACAAACACATAAGTAAAGGCGTGAATCGACACCCAAAAGAAGAATATCTTCACCGGCATGGCATCAGCAACAAGCTGAAAAAAGGCCAATAAAGACAGCAAACCTAAAAACATGGTAACGATATAACCGGCACTAAAGATGAGGATGACCGAATCGTGGGTCCATTGCCAGGGCTCAATATGAAAAAAATAGGTCGCATAGTCAATGGTAACAGGAAAATCGTACATCCCTCCTGTAAGGATATAGGAAAACTGGTTGAGGTAGAATACCAATAAGTAAGCCAACACAAAAGAAGCTGTTGAATTGGCAGCAATAATCCAGAAATTCTTTCGCGTTAGTTTTTCCGTCATCAATTAGAAGTTAGGAAAGTCTCAATAGTTCAACCATTTATTACAGCAAACTCTCTATTCTGAAATGTCGGCCATTTCTTCGGTATATTTTTTCTGTTCCAGCTTTTCCTTTATTTCGGCAAAAGCGTTGATGGTGTATTCCACATCTTCCATCGTATGCATGGCGGTGGGAATCAACCGGAGTAGTATAACGCCCTTTGGAACAACAGGATAACCTACTATAGAACAGAATATATTGTAATTTTCGCGCAGGTCGTAAGTTATTTGGGTGGCCTCGCCAACACCTCCTGAAAGCATAACCGGCGTTACTGGCGATTCCGTTTTGCCAATATCCAGTCCCTTGGCCTTCAAACCATCTTGCAAGGCATGCACAATTTTCCAAAGGTTTTCACGGTGTTGCGGTTCATTACGGAGTATCTCAAGACGTTTTAGTGCACCTATTACCATAGGCATGGGAAGGGATTTGGCAAATATTTGTGAGCGCATATTGTACATGAGATACTTGATCACCTGCTTGTCGCCTGCAATGAACCCTCCAATGCCGGCCATGGACTTGGCAAATGTACCGAAGAATAAATCTACTTTGTCCTGCACACCATAGAACTCATCCGTTCCGCCTCCTGTTGGGCCCATTGTACCAAAACCATGGGCATCGTCCACCAAAAGCCTGAAATTGAACTTCTCCTTGAGTGCCACAATATCCAAAAGTTTGCCCAAATCGCCTGACATGCCATATACGCCTTCGGTTATAACGAGTATGCCACCACCTGTTTGTTCGGTGAGCTTTTTGGCACGACGCAATTGCAACTCAAGGTTTTCGATATTGTTGTGGGGGTAAACAAAGCGTTTTCCAAAATGCAAACGCATCCCATCAATAATGCAAGCGTGTGCCTCTGAATCATATACGATAACGTCCTTGCGGTCAACCAGGGCATTGATTATGGAAACCATTCCCTGATAGCCGTAATTGAGCAAGTAAGCTGCTTCGCGGCCCACATAGGCTGCAAGTTCGCGCTCCAATTGTTCATGGTAATCGGTTTGGCCCGACATCATTCTTGCACCCATCGGATAGGCCATGCCATATTTGGCGGCTGCTTCGGCATCAGCTTTGCGCACTTCGGGGTGGTTGGCCAGGCCCAGGTAGTTATTCAGGCTCCATACCAAACGCTCTTTTCCCTTAAATATCATCCGGTTACCAATTTCCCCTTCGAGTTTGGGAAACATAAAATACCCCTCCGACTGGTCGGCATAACGGCCCAAAGGCCCCATATTCATCGTACATTTGTCAAAAACATCCATAGTGTTAAAGCTTGAATTTTTAATCAGGCAAAATTAAGAAATTAAGCGTTGACTGGGGCATACTGAGAAATTCATGATAGCATTGATGATGTTTTTTTTTCTAACATACAGCTTTTGTGCAAATAAGGAAGCTGTTTTCTAACCGTATATTAATGCCTTCATGGAAAACATCATTTTTATTGAAACATTAAGAAGATAAGAATTATTATGATTCTATCCAGTATTAGCTTAATGCTTTCATGGTAATAAATAAATCCCTTGAGCTATTATGAAGTTAAGGATCAAGACGAAAGTATTTTCAATCACCTTCCTCAGAAGTAATATTCACATGGCGATGTCCGTCCGGGTATTCCCGAATCAAATGACTTTTCTGCATACAGCCATATTAACCTGAAAAATTCATCTCGCAAAGACGCAAAGGCGCAAAGCTTTGAACAACAATAAAATAGATATCAAACAAGCTTAAACCAATAAAAAAAATATTTCCCCATAATTTTCAACTGAATTGCTTATTCTTTGCGAATTAGCGGCTTGGCGAGAAATTTTGTGAATTAAGCAGGTTAAATCAAAGCCTACATTATTTTTTTAAAAAGAAACTGTTAGTTTTGCTTGACGAAACCAACATAATTAGCCATGTCAAAGCGTATTGCTGTATTCCCGGGATCATTCGACCCCATCACTCTCGGCCATGAATCCTTGGTGCTTAGGGCATTGCCATTATTTGATGAAATAATCGTGGCCATTGGCAACAATGCCCTGAAACAATACTATTTTTCGGTACAACAGCGCAAAGCATGGATCAGTAAAGTGTTTGAGGATTATAACAAGATAGCTGTGGCCGAATACAGTGGCCTCACAGTTGACTTTTGCCGTCAGGCAGGTGCCAACTATATTTTGCGTGGCCTGCGCACCTCCGCCGATTTTGAGTTTGAAAGAGGCATCGGACAGGTAAACAAGCGCTTGCTTCCACAGGTTGATACGATTTTCTTGCTCACATCTGCTGAACTCACCCCAATCACCTCATCCATCGTCCGCGATATTGTGCGCAACGGAGGAGATGCACAGCAATTTGTACCCGCCTGCGTTGACCTGACAATATGATTGCCAACAGCACGTTTAACTGATCTAAACCTTACACCCTTGATTTTGGAATCAGCTTTCACCGAATGACGATCAAGCACCTTTTATTGGCTTTGTTTGCGCTTCCCCTACTGTTAAATCCTTTACGTGGAGACAGCTTAACCCTTTCCGGGACAACAGCATACCCCAACACCCTTGTCAGGTTATTGATGGTTGAAGACCTGATTTCATGGCAAGAAAAAACTATTGCCATCTCCATGACTGATAACGATGGGCGCTTTTCAATAAGTACAGAGCTTGAAACAGAAAAAAACATCACGCTGGCCCTGGGCCTCGAGCGTGGCGATTTGTATATTAGTCCGGGCAAGCATTATATGGTGAATATTCCCGAACAGGAAGTATCTTTGGATCGCTCCTATTTTGAAAAAGAACCCTTGCATATCGAAATTATTTCGTCTGATGACAATGGCTTTGCCAGGCAAATAAGCGAGATAAACCTTGTTTACAACACATTCCTTTTGCAACATTTTAATGCTTTGTATCGCCGCAGCAGGCACGATTTAATCGATTCGTTGAATGTGGAGCTAACAAGCAGAATTCAAAAACCAGCTACAAGCTTTGTTGATGATTACTTTATCTATAAAATGGCTGCTTTGTCACTCGCTTCACGAAACCGCAGCGAAAGGGCTATACTTGAGGACTACTTTATATATAAGCCCATTCTATACGACAATATTGAATACATGGCCCTTTTCAGGGAAATTTTCACCAATTCGCTTCAAGCGATGCAATCTGTTTCGCAAACGCAGATAATGTCTGTTGTCGAAAGCGGATATGAAGCAACGGACAGCCTATTAGCTATGGATTCGCGGCTTTCTGCTGACGTACAATTGCGCGAACTTGTCCTGTTGCTGAATATGAAAAACATGCTGGATTCAAAGCAAATCAGGCCGGAAGCAATCACAAGCTTGCTCAAGCAGGTTCAGGAAAATGGAAAAAACATCCAACACAAAGCCATAGCAGCAAACATCATAAAAAAACACCGACACCTTGCCTTTGGCACCGAGGCACCGCTATTCCGCCTTTATTCCAATCAAAACAAGCTATTGACCTGCGCGACCTGAATGACAAATTTGTACTGATAAGTTTTTCGAAAACCGCCTGTCTGGTTTGTGAAAACGACCTCCTCGACATGCAATCCTTATATACAGCATATCAGGACCGGTTTTATTTTATCACAATTGCTTTAGAAGATGCCTTTGAAGAAACATCCCTGTTTTTTGAAGACAATGGTTTGGAATGGCCATTGCTTAACCTTGGCCAGCATTTGTTGTTGTTGAGCAATACCAGGTGCACACCTTACCGGAGTATTTGATTTTAATGCCCGGTGGTCGCATCGGCATGCTTCCTGCCCCGGGCCCCGACAGGCACCTTGAATTTCATATGAAACGCCTGCTTTCCTATGAGGAATAAATATTTTCGAAATCGCAATTAGTTACCTTGTTTATTACTGATCAAAATCAGGATAAATCAGGTATTTCATGCGGACCTTTTTATAGTCTTCAATTTCAGCCTGCCAGCTTTGCCTTATTTGAGCAACAGAAAGCCCTTGCTCCAGTTGCTGCCGCAATTCGGATTGGCCGGCCAGGGTGTTGAAATAGTTGTTAAAGAATTCATGCTTACCTGAAAGGCTCTCGTAAGCTGCTGTTAACCATTCCAGGTTGAGGCGCAGCGGATTGGATTTGTAATTACCAGCATATCCCAATAAGGATTCCCCATAGCAGGTTTGGCCAAGTAGTTTTGGATTGGCAGCTGCACCGGGAATACTTCGCGGGGAGAAAACGAATTGCCCTTCATAATAATCCGGGTGGCCGAATAATTGAAAAGGCATGTCTGTACCCCGCCCGATACTCGCGATCGTGCCCTCGAAAAAACAAAGCGAAGGGTATAAATAAACAGATTGCCAGTTGGGCAAATTGGGCGAAGGCCTCACCTCCAGTTTCACAATCATATCCCTTGTATATCCCTCAACAGGTATCACTTGCAGCTTGCATTGCAGGCCGTTTGGCAACCATCCCTCACCATTCACCATCATGCCATATTCACCAATTGTGAGCCCATAAACCACCGGAACAGGATGCAAACCAACAAAAGAGGTATAGCCTTCGCGCAAAACCGGCCCGTCAATATAAAAGCCATTTGGATTGGGCCTGTCGAGCACAATCAATGGGATATCGTTTTGGGCGCAGACCTCCATTATATAGCTCAAAGTAGAAATATAAGTGTAAAAACGTACCCCGACATCCTGCAAATCGAAAAGTATCAAATCGATTCCTTGCAAATCAGCCAGATCAGGCTTCTTCTTTTGTCCATAAAGCGAAACCATCGCAATGCCGGTTTGTTCATCTACAGTGCTTTGCACATAAGCACCTGCATCATGATCACCCCGAAACCCATGTTCCGGACTGAAAATTTTTACAAGCTCAACACCCTTGCTTAACAGGGTATCCACAAGGTGCACATCGCCCACCAGGCTGGATTGATTGCCCACTATCGCAATTCTTTTACCCTGAAGTACAGGTAAATAAACATCCATTTGTTCAGCACCGACAGTTACAGCTGTACTTTCTACCAATTGGAGCTTAGCCTGGGCAAAACAGCTTTTTAGCGGCAGTAAAGCGGAAAGGATTAAAGTAAACACAATCAAATTTCTCATGGCAAGGACAGGTTGTTTATTTTTGCAGCAAGATTTATGCTGTTTCAGCGCAAAGATAAAGCTATTGGCTTTGATTGACAGGCTGCAAGATTATTAAATTTTTATACGAACTGATGAAACCACACCTTTTTATTGCCAACCGTATTTTTTCTTCTTCGGGCAATGGCCTCTCCATGGGCGTGGTGCGTGTCGCCATTATCAGCGTTACGCTTGGTGTGGCCATTATGATAGCTTCTGTGGCTATTGTAATTGGGTTTAAACAGCAGATACGCGAAAAGGTGATTGGTTTTGCTGCACATATTCAAGTGGAAAATCTGGATAACAGGGCATCATGGGAAGTAAACCCGATAAACCGCAACCAGGCATTCTTAGAAGAAGTGTTACAGATGGACGGCGTTACGCATATTCAGGGGGTAGCCAACAAAGCCGGCATCATCAAAACGGATGAATATATTCAAGGTATTGTATTGAAAGGTGTAGGGTCTGATTACAATTGGTCGTATCTGCAAGATAAAATAGTGGCCGGACAGGGAGTAGTATTTTCGGATACAATTCGCAGTGATGAAGTGATCATCTCGATGGCACTGGCCAACAAATTAAAACTTCAAGTAGGCGACGACCTGAGGGTGTGGTTTGTTGGAAGCGACAACGCCCAGGTGAGGGGAAGGAAATTCCTGATAAAAGGCATTTATGAAACCGGTCTGACCGAGTTTGATGAGATGTATATTTTTGGCGATATAGGCCATGTTCAGCGACTGAACGGCTGGCAACCGAGTGATGTGGGACATTTTGAAGTTCAAATAGCCGATATTGACCAGCTCAACCTGATTGGCCAAAAAATTTACCACAGTATCCCCATTAACCTGGTGGCCTACACAGCCCGCGAAAACTACCCCCATATCTTTGATTGGCTCGACCTGCAGGACATGAACGTGGTGGTAATTATCCTGCTGATGGTGCTGGTCGCGGGGATAACAATGATTAGTACTTTGTTGATAATCATCCTCGAACGTACCCAAATGATTGGCATCCTGAAAGCAATGGGCAGCGACAACAAACTAATCAGACAGATTTTTTTGCTGCATGCCGCCTCCATTTTGTTTCGCGGATTGATTTGGGGCAATCTTATTGGGATAGGTTTCTGCCTGCTGCAACAATACACTGGTGTGCTCAAGCTACCCGCCGAATCCTATTACCTTTCCGAAGTGCCTATTTATCTGAATGCCATTCATGTTTTGCTTATTAATTTAGTAACAGCAGCAGTATGGCTGGTTATGCTGCTAATCCCCACAGCTGTTATCAGCCGCATCACCCCCGTAAAGGCAATAAGGTTTTCCTAAGATTAAAAGTTTTTTTTGGATTAATGAAATCCTTTTGAGCATGTTAAATTTTTCAAGGCAAAGTCTCTTTGATATGTTCATTGAATAAGTTTTGTAATTTAGCAACCCAATTAAAAAATAACTATGAAAAAAAGTATCATTATCCTTATCGTACTGGCCCTTGTGGTCTTTCTGTTTTACAGCTTTTTCAAAAGCAATTACAACACCATGGTCTCCAATGGTGAAGCCGTAACTTCGCAATGGGCACAAGTTGAAAATGTGTATCAGCGCCGTGCCGATCTCATTCCCAACCTGGTAAACACGGTAAAAGGTTTTGCCGCACAGGAGCAGGAAGTGCTTGTAGGCGTCGTAGAAGCACGGGCAAAGGCCACTTCTGTAAACATCAATGCCGACAATATGACGGAAGCCAATATGCAGGCATTTCAGCAGGCACAGGAAGGTTTGAGTGGAGCCTTGTCGCGCCTAATGGTTGTGGTAGAGCGCTATCCCGAAATAAAATCCAACCAGAATTTCCTGGAACTCCAGGCCCAGCTCGAAGGCACGGAGAACCGCATTGCCGTTGAGCGCATGAAGTTTAATGAGGTTACGCGGGTTTACAACACCAATATCAAAACCTTCCCACAAACTATGATTGCCAATATGTTTGGATTTGAGGCCAAGCCCTATTTTGAAGCCTTACAGGGTGCTGATGTGGCTCCAAATGTGGAGTTTTAAGTGCCAGTGATGGCTGCTGCCTATAACCATCTTGGATAAATTTCAAGGAATTGTTTAATTTGTATCCCTAAAATGTGTTCGCCATGCCAAATGCAAAAAATTTATTTACACTCCAGGAAAAGGACCTGATAAAAAAAGCCATTATCAATGCAGAGCTCGACAGTTCAGGCGAAATACGGGTTCATATCGAAAATCATTGCAAGGAGGACGTGCTCGATTACGCGGCATATCTTTTTAATAAACTGGAAATGACCAAAACAGAACAGCGCAATGGAGTCCTTTTTTATTTGGCCGTAAAAGATCATAAGTTTGCCATTTTAGGCGATGCAGGCATCAATGCTGTTGTGGAGGAAGGCTTTTGGGACGAGGTAAAAACAATAATGGCGGCCTATTTTAAAAGGGGCGAGTTTGCCGAAGGCCTGGCCCAAGGCATCGAAAAGGCAGGAAAAAAACTTAAAAAACACTTTCCCTATCACCGGGATGACTTCAATGAACTGAGCGATGAAATTTCCTTTGGCTAAAAAAAACAATATGCAATTTTCAAAACACAGCACCCTTTTAGTACTTCTTTTCGTTTTACCTTTCTCGACACTATGGGCTGTGGACATTCCCGAACGGCCGGTGCCCCCGCGCTTGGTTAACGACTTCAGCAATACGCTAAGCAGTGCGCAAATCAACCGACTTGAACAAAAATTGATAGACTATAACGACACCACCTCCACGCAAATTGTAGTGGTGATGCTGAGCGATATAGGTATGCGTCCGGTAGCAGATTTTGCTTATGCCATTGGCGAAAAATGGGGTGTTGGCCAAATAGGGCAACACAATGGTGCCGTTATACTGATCAAACCCAAGGCACCGGGAAACCGGGGACAAGCGTTTATTGCAACAGGTTATGGGCTCGAAGGAGTGATACCGGATGCCCTGGCCAAACGCATCGTTGAGCAGGAAATGATTCCCAGCTTTAAGCAGGACGATTATTACGGTGGCATCGATCAGGCCATCAACACCATGATTGCCTTGGCATCAGGCGAGTATAGTGCAGATGAATATGCGCAGGATGAGGTGCCGGCAGCCTGGTTTGTTCCCGTTTTTGTTTTGCTTATCGTGTTTTTTATGATTAAATCAGCGCGCTCGGCAAATCATATTGGCGGCAAAAAGAGCAACTTACCCTTCTGGACTGCCCTTTTTCTGGCCAGTCAAATGAACAGCCGGCATTCAGGCAGTTTCAAAGGCTTTTCCGGAGGTTCTGGCTTTGGCGGAGGAGGTGGCTTTGGCGGCTTCGGTGGAGGTAGTTTTGGTGGAGGTGGTGCCGGTGGTAGTTGGTAATTTTTAACTTTACCTTAACATTTTATCAGCATCTTAAACGATTGATATATAATATATTACGAGATTAATCAACATTATTTAAAACAAATCTTTCAAGCAATTTCAGTAATTTAATGCCTGATTAGCTTGCATCATAAGAAAAAATCGTATTTTTGAAAAACAAAAAAAAGTAAGCAATCAAGAACCAATACTTTATCAATGAGAGATTTGCGACTTTCGGTTAACCAATTGCATCCATTTACAATCCCTATAATTTAGCAGGTATGATCATAAAATCTTTACCCACCCTAAAAAATATTAAGCGTACAGTAAAAACCGGCAGCCTGCTGCTATCGCTGTTGGTTTTGCTGCCGTTTATGAAATCACAGGCACAAACCCCCGAAGCCGCTGAAAACTGGAAGGTGTGTGCCGCTTGCCATAGCCTTGGGTCCAACAGACTAATCGGACCCGGTCTCGAAGGGGTTACGGAGCGACTCGACCAGGAATGGCTTATTCGCTTTATACGGAATTCCCAGGAAGTAATTGCTTCAGGCGACGAATACGCAGTGGCCCTGTTCGAGGAATACAACAAGATCCCAATGCCCCCAAACGATTTTTCGGATGAAGCCATCATCGACCTGTTAAAATATATTGAGACTGGCGGACAAGTAGCACCTGAATATGCAGTAGCTGAAGCAGAAGTGGCAGAGAAATCGCCTGAACTGCTGCGCCTTGAAGCCAAACTCGATGCCCGTGATCAGCAACTTTCTGAGCTTAAACGTGATGCCAACCGCAAGTTTGGAACTACCTTTTTAGTTACCATTATCATATTGCTGGTTGTTTTGGCCGACCTCTTTTTAACCAAAGTGATAAAAGCGCGCTTTGTGCATATTACCATCCTGTTAGTTGGTGTTGCCATCATTGCTGAAATCACTTACAAAGAGGCAACAGCACTGGGCCGTCAACAATATTACCAACCCGACCAACCCATCTGGTTTTCCCACAAGATACATGCAGAACAAAACAAGATCGATTGCATGTATTGCCACACCACCGCTGAAGAAAGCATGCATGCCGGATTTCCATCCGTTGGCTTATGCATGAATTGCCACAATGTGGTGCGCGAAGGAAAAATTACCGGACGCACCGAAATTGACAAAATCCATGCCGCCTGGGAATCAGGCCAACCGATTGAATGGATAAAAATCCACAACCTCCCCGACCATGTTTATTTCAACCATGCGCAGCACGTTGCCGTTGGAAAAATGGATTGTGCACAATGTCATGGTCCTGTTGAAAAAATGGATGAAGTGATGCAGGTTGAAAACCTGAGCATGGGCTGGTGCATCGATTGTCATCGCACCACTGAAGTACAGTTCACTAACAACCTTTTTTACGAGCAGTATAAAAAGTTGCACGAAGAGCTTCATGCCGGCAAACGCTCACGCGTAACCGTGGATGATATTGGTGGCAATGAGTGCCAAAAATGTCACTATTAAACAATTAATATTCAGCAAATAGCCAAAATTAAGTTCATAGCTATGGAAAAGAAATACTGGCAAAGTATAAACGCATATAAGGCACAACCCAATCAATCCCTCTTTGAAAAGCAGCCCCTGAAAGAATTTACGGTTGATGGTTTGGACGAATCCGAAGTAAAAGGCAAATCAAGCCGCCGCGATTTTCTTAAATCATTGGGTTTCTCTGTTGGTGCTGTTGCCCTGGTGAGCAGCTGTCAGATGCCTGTCCGTAAGGCCATTCCCTTTCTGAACCAACCAGAAGAAATCATCCCTGGAGTGGCCAATTATTATGCATCCACCTTTTATGATGGACATGATTATTGCTCCATTCTGGTCAAAAATCGCGAAGGCCGCCCCATCAAAATTGAAGGCAATGAGCTGTCCAAACTTTCGAAAGGTGGCACCAATGCAAGGGCGCAGGCTTCGGTGCTGAACCTGTATGATGATGCACGCCTGAAAAACCCCATGAAAGACGGGCAAAATACAGATTGGGAAACCGTTGACCGTGAAATTGTTGCCAAATTAAATGCCCTTAAAGGGCGCGAAGGCTCCATTGCTATCGTAACTGGTACGGTTATCAGCCCCTCAACAACATCGCTAATAAAGGAATTTGTGGCCGCCCATCCCGGAACTGAATGGGTGATGTACGATGCCAATGCCTACGAAGCCATCCGCAAGGCGCATAAAGCCCAAACCGGCGAAGGCATCATCCCCTTTTATCAGTTCGACAAGGCAGAAACCATAGTGAGTTTTGGGGCCGATTTCCTTGGAACCTGGTTGATGCCGGTTACCTTCACCAAACAGTTTAACACAAACCGCAAGCTCGATAAAGACAAGCAAAACATGTCGAAGCTGTTTGTGGTCGAAAGCAACCTCTCCCTCACAGGCTCCAATGCCGACGAACGTTATACCATTAAACCATCAGAGGAAGCGGCCGTTTTGCTCGACCTCTACAACAAGCTCGCAGCCCGCAGCGGACAGGCAACCTACAACGGACCCGCCTCCCCTATTGACACCTCCGAAATAGCCGATGAATTGTTCAATGCCAGGGGTAAATCACTCGTGGTATGCGGCACAAACAAGCTGGAAAACCAATTGATTGTTAATGCGATCAATTATATTTTAGGAAATTACGAGAACACACTCAACACCAGGCAGCCCATTATGCTTAGCCAGGGAAGCGATGAGGCGATGCTTTCGTTGGTTCAGAAAATGAATACCGGCCAAATAGGCATGCTGATGTGCTGGAATGTGAATCCGGTGTATGATCACCCGCAGGCTGAGCAGTTTATCGAAGGTTTGAAAAAAGTAGATGCCGTTGTCAGTTTTGCTGACCGCATGGACGAAACAGCCAGCCAGAGCACCTATGTTTGCCCTGACAACAATTACCTGGAAAGCTGGGACGACGCCGAAGCCGTTCGCGGTTACTACAGCATCATGCAACCGGCTATCAGGAATATTTTCAATACAAGGCAGGCACAGGACAGTCTGCTGAAATGGTTGGGCAGCGAGCAGGAATTTTCCGCTTATATGGAGCAGTATTGGGAAACCAAGATATTCCCCTATCAATCAGCATTTGCAGGTTTCAGGCCCTTCTGGACTCAAGCCAAGCACGACGGATTGTTCGATATGGAAGTTGAAAGCACTAACTTTGCTTTTACCCCTATTGAGCTGAAAGCAGAAAAACCTTCGGATGCAGCCGGATTTGAGCTGGTGGTATATGAAAAAGTTGCCATAGGCACCGGAAAATACACAAACAATCCCTGGTTGATGGAACTCCCCGACCCGGTAACAACAGCCACCTGGGACAACTACCTGACCATCTCGATAGCTGATGCCGAATCGCAAGGCCTACTTCAGGAAGATGTGGTCAGTTTTGGCAATGGCTTGGAATTGCCCTTATTGATCCAGCCCGGACAGGCAAAAGGAACTCTTGGAATAGCAATGGGTTTCGGGCGCAGTGGTGCCGGCCCGGTAGCCAACGGTATTGGCGCCAATGCTTTTGGGCTGATGCAAATCAACAAGGGTTTGAAAGTAGCCAACCAGGCAGGTATTACACTTGAAAATACAGGTAAAAAATACCAATTGGCCCTCACCCAATCGCAACACACAATGGAAGGCCGCAATGTGGTGAAGGAAACCACCTTGGCTGCATTTCTGCAAGACCCCGCATCAGGCAACGAGGACCAGAAATACAAAGAGAAAGTTGCAGCAACACTTTATCCTGAAGCCAAATTTGATGGTTTCCATTGGGGACTGGCCGTTGACCTGAATTCTTGTACCGGTTGTGGCAACTGCGTGATTTCGTGCCAGGCCGAAAACAATGTATCTGTGGTTGGTAAAGATGAAGTGCGTCGCCACCGCATCATGCACTGGATGCGTATTGACCGCTATTATTCGGAAGATGCCGACAATCCTAAAGTATATCATCAGCCTGTTATGTGTCAGCATTGCGACAACGCCCCCTGCGAAAATGTTTGCCCTGTGGCTGCCACCAACCACAGCAGCGAAGGCCTGAACCAAATGGCATACAACCGCTGCATCGGCACCAAATACTGCATGAACAACTGCCCCTATCGTGTAAGGCGTTTCAACTGGTTTGCCTATATCAACAATCCCAAATTCAATTTCAACAAAAACTCTGATCTGGGCAAGATGGTATTGAATCCAGATGTAACTGTCAGAGAACGTGGTGTGGTTGAAAAATGCTCGTTCTGTGTGCAGCGAATTCAGGATAAGAAACTGAATGCCAAGCAGGAAAACAGAAAACTTGAAGACCTCGAAATTAAAACGGCCTGTATGCAATCATGCCCCGGCGACGCCCTGGTGTTTGGCAATATGAACGACCCGGAAAGTAAAGTTTCGTTGCTGATGAAGAGCAAACGCCGCTACCGCCTTGTGGAAGAGTTACATACGCTGCCTTCGGTGAGTTACCTGACCAAGGTAAGAAACACCTCAAAAGCCTGATGGCGCACAATGAATTGATTAAGAACCAATAAACAATTTGTAATGATAAATACTTTGGTAAGAGGAACCTTTACGGCACGGGAGAAGAGCTTCCGGCAGGTTACCGACGACATTGCACGGCCAACCTATAGCAATGCCGCCAAATGGTGGTACGTGGCTATGGGTATTGCCACACTGATGCTGCTGTTTGGCTTATGGGCCATTTATACTTCCATCGCTGTAGGGCTTGGCACCTGGGGCTTAAACAATTCCGTTGCCTGGGGATGGGACATCATCAATTTTGTGTGGTGGATCGGTATCGGCCATGCCGGAACAGCCTTTACCATTTTCCTGATCGTTTTCAGGGCCAAATGGGCTGCTATTTTCAACCGGACTGCCGAGGCCATGACGGTGCTTGCCGTGGCTTGTGCAGGCTTATTCCCCGCGCTGCACCTGGGACGTATCTGGTTGATATTTTTCATCCTGCCCTACCCCAACACACGCGGTCCCTTGTGGGTTAACTTCAATTCGCCGCTTTTTTGGGACGTGTTGGCCATTACCACTTACCTTACTTTATCACTCACCTTGTGGTATTTTGGTATGTTGCCCGATTTGGCCACGCTCCGCGACCGCAGCAAGTCCAAAATTGCCAAGGCCGTTTATGGCTTCTTCAGCATGGGCTGGGTAGGTTCGGTTAAAAACTGGATACGCTACGAGGCCATGATTAAGGTGTTGGGCGGATTGGCCGCACCGCTTGTAATTTCGGTGCACTCCATCGTAGCCCTCGACTTTGCCATTTCGGTAATTCCTGGCTGGCACACAACCATCTTGCCCCCCTACTTCTTTGTAGGCGCTATTTTTTCAGGCTTTGCCATGGTAATGACCCTCACCATTTTTATTCGCAAACTATACAACCTTCAGGATTATATCACCATCCCCCACCTGGAATCCATTGCCAGGGTACTTATCTTTGGTTCGCTCGTTATTGGTCTGGCTTATCTTACCGAAATGTTTGTGGCCTGGTATTCAGGATGGGAGTTTGAAATGTTTACCTTCTTGAAAAACAGGGCTACAGGCGAATACAGAACCGCTTTTTGGATTATGGTGTTTTGCAACGCCCTCGTTCCCCAATTGTTCTGGTTCAGGAAAATACGCACAAGCATCGCCTGGATGCTGATTATCTCCATCATTATCAATATTGGCATGTGGTACGAAAGGTTTATCATCGTGGTATCCTCTCTGTCGCACACTTTCCTGCCAGCCACCTGGACAAGCTATTCGCCAACCATTGTTGACATTGGTATCTATGTGGGCACATTTGGTATTTTCTTTACAGGCATACTTTTATTCCTCAAGTATATTCCAAGTATTGCCATCAATGAAACCAAGGCATTCTCTAAAAAATCATCCCATTAAACCGAAAACCAGATGCATATGCAACATATAATCGGAATTTTCGACAACGACGACAAGGTAGTAGATGCCATCCATTTGCTAAAAAAGCAAAACATCGCCATAGCGGATGTGCACGCACCTTTTGGCTCGCACCATATCCTTAGGGACTTGGGCAAGGAATCGCGCATCCCTTACGGGTCGGTGCTTTCAGGTGCTTTTGCAATCATCGCTACCTTTAGTTTCATCTATTGGACCTCGGTAATCAATTATCCACTTTTGATTGGTGGCAAACCCACGTTTGCATTTCCTTCATGGGTTGTTACAATTTACCTGATGACCATTTTGCTGACTTTCGTGGGTACAGTAATCATTTTTCAAATGCGTACCAAAATGATGTTTGGCAACAAAGCCCCCATCGTGCATGACGAAAGTACAGATGATAAATTTATAATGATCATAGAGCAAACCAAAGACATGACTGACCAACAGGTGGATAAGATAAAAAAACTACTCGTTGACCAAGGTGCTTTGGAAGTGAAGATGCAGGACTTACAGATTGCCTGAAAACAAATTGCAACAGAAATAAAATACCAAACAGCAAAATAACAAGCGCAATGGACCAAAAATATACCTTTTCATCAAAAGTCAAATACCGCTTGGCCGGACTCATCGTCCTGGGACTTTTGGCGACCATTTACGGCTTTATCTCCAATCCCGACAAAACGTGGGCCAATTTACTGCTCAACAATTTTTACTTCCTCTCGTTGGCATTGGGTGCTATGTTTTTTATTGCAGTTCAGTATGTTACTGAGTCGGGATGGTCGGCCATGTTCAAGCGCATACCCGAAGCCATGGCATTTTATGTGCTTGTGGCAGGGGCCATCGCCATCCTGTTATTTTTCGGAATGCAAAGCCTTTATGAATGGGCCGAGCCGGGAATAACAGAAACAGACAAATTAATCGCCCACAAATCGCCCTACCTGAATGTGCCCTTTTTTATGGTGCGCCTCGTAGTGGTATTTGCTGTTTGGTTGATTTTGCTGGTGATTATGCGCCGCAATTCCCTCAAGGAAGACCTGGCAGGAAGCCTTGCGCTTTTCAACAAAAACAAGCGCCTTTCGATGGCTTTTATATTCCTGTTTGTAATTAGTTTTTCGGTGGCCACCATCGACTGGATTATGACCATCGACTCGCACTGGTACAGTACTATTTTTGGATTACGCGCCATTATTTCGTCCATTTATTATGCTGTTGCCGTGATGATACTGCTCTCCTTCTTCCTCAAAGGAAAGGGACTTTTCAAAGAGATGAATATTTCGCACAGGCACGAATTTTCGCGGTATATCTTTAGGTTGTCTATCGTTTGGGGTTATTTGTGGTTTGTGCAGTACATCATCATCTGGTATGCCAACATCCCCGAAGCAACTACCTATTATGTGCCACGTGTGAGTGAACCCTGGTCCCCCTTGTTTTACGCTGAATTGCTGATTAACTGGACCATTCCCTTCGTGGTAATGATGTCGGATGATTTTGCCAGGAAAAAGATCGTAATGATTTCCATTTCCATCATGCTGCTGATTGGCTTTTACATCATGCTCTATCTGCAGATTATGCCAGGAAGCATAGGAATAAAAAGTTTTGGATTGGTTGATATAGGCATGTTTGCCGGCTTTGCAGGTGTTTTCCTGTTTATTTTCTTTACGTTTTTTGCCAAGGCACCAGCAATGCCCGTCAATCATCCCTATTTAAAAGAAAGCCTTTCGCGCGAGCTTTAATTGAAACCGAAAAAAATTATGTCCATGACAACGAAAAAAATACCCCTGCTGCTTTTTGCCATGAGCTTATTGGCGTTTACAGCCTGCAACAAGGAAAAGAATGATCCCGGCTATGTTTATTTCCCGGATATGTATTATTCGCATGCCTATGATGCCAACACACCCAATCCGGTGTTTGCCGACAGCATTACGAACCAAATGCCGGTTGAGGGCACCGTACCACGGGGCTATGCACCTTACCCTTATAAAGCCAAATCTTTTTTAGATCAACAAGCTGCGGGCCAGGAACTGGAAAACCCCATAGTCGTTGACAACCAGGTACTGGCCGAAGGCAAGCGCCAATACGACATCTACTGCATGATTTGCCATGGTGAATTTGGCAAGGGCGACGGACACATTTATACAAGTGGTTTGTTCGTGGCCAAGCCCACCAGCCTGGTTGAAGAATACGTGCAAAGCAAACCAGATGGTGAAATTTATCATGTGATCACTGTGGGCTCGCTATCGGGCCTGATGGGGCCGCACGGACCGCAAATAAAGGCAGAAAACCGCTGGAAGATCATTCATTATGTAAGAAATCTGGCCAGCTTATAGCCGACTTGATACCAATATATAAACCCTGCGCCGGCAAAGCCGGCGCAGGGTTTTTTTACAAAACACACATGCCATGAAGATTGACAAAGACACCGTTGCGGCCATTTACTACGCCCTGAAAGCAGCCGGTTCGGACAAAGTAATTGAGGAAATTTTAGCCGACAAGCCCCATGAGTTTTTGTTTGGTTACGATTTGATGCTTCCCGATTTTGAAAAATCCCTCAAAGGCCTGCAAGCCGGCGATCCCTTTGATTTCCAAATTCCGGCAGATGCCGCCTATGGCCCCATCGATCCCTATGCGATTTTTGACCTGCCCATCGACACTTTTGAGGAGGATGGCGAGATTGATTACGAAATGGTAAAGGTGGGCAACAGCTTCCCCATGAATGACGATGAGGGCAACAGGCATATTGGCAAAATCATCAAGGTGATGAAGGCCAGCGTGACCATGGATTTTAACCATCCCCTGGCTGGCAAGGATTTGAACTTTTCGGGCCGGGTAGTATCGGTGCGCAAAGCAAAGCCGAAGGATTATGAGCAGTTGAATGAGTGATAGATAGTCCTTATAGTTGGTCGTCCTTTTGACGGAGCAAGAAAAGTACAAAACAGATTTCATTTTTCCTTTTGGTCCCGATGCAAAACGATCGGGATTTCCGCTTCGCTCCAACTTAACCCAAAAGGAACAAAAGGTCAAGACTGCAAATTATTTTCACGCAAAAGCTACGGCACCTGACCCCTTGCGCGATCCAAGCCGGCAGGGGACTTTTAACGAAATCATTGAATACCCTCCGAGCATCAAAGGATTCACTCAAAAGCGAGCCCATCACCCTGCCTTCCGGATCGCTCGTGAGGCCTGCCCACACGGTCAGCCACCTTGTTTTGCAGCGAAAATAATTTGAGGTCGGAAGGCACAGGCGATGACAGCACTTCCGTTGAGATTTGATTCAGGTTCACAATCGGAAAACATGAAGCAATCCCGTTTAACCACCATGAAAGGTATTTCATGCATAAAAAAATCGTCAATGAACTCATAATCATCTATAGCACAGCGGGCCGACCAGCCCAGGCGCGAAGCCATCGAGCAGTGAATTTAAAAATGCATAGAAATCCGCGAAGCTGGCCGCTGATAAGTGGCCATCCCGACCGCAGCTTGGTGGTTCGCTGGATTTCAAGCATTTTTAAAGAGCGGGGGGCCTTCGCCTGGGCTTGATCCTCCAATGGCGGACACGGTTTTTGGTACTTGAAACTTGTCCGTCCACTGACGGATCAAGGAAAAGTACAAAGAAAAACATTATTTTTACCCCGTGAACCAGAAGCAAGCAACAGCCATCCTCAACTTCAGCCGTCCACTGACAGGTCAAGTAAAAGTGAAATCAATTAGCGCTTGGATTTAAAAAAAACTCATTGCTGATGCAAAACGGCAAGCTGCGCAGGCTACTTGCACCCTGAAGAAATCCGCTAAGCTGAAGTCATCTTACAAAATTGTAAGTTACATTTTTGTTAGCTATTCGAATAATAAATACCTTTGTGTGAAAAATATCGAATGAATGCACCATTTATTTTTGGAAAACTCGCTGTAGATCAAAACTTCACCAACCGAAGCGCGGAAATAATCAAGTTAAAACAAAACTTTGTTTCGGGCATAAACACCATTCTTATTTCACCGCGCAGGTGGGGTAAATCCTTGCTGGTAAAAAAAGCCGCTTTAGAAGTTGAAGCAGAACAAAAGAACATCAGGGTTATTTATCTGGATATGTTCAATATCAGGACAGAAGAAGATTTTTACAAGCGACTTTCTGAGGCTGTATTAAAGGCGGGTTCCGGAAAATTGGAAGAATCGCTGAGCTTCATCAAGAAGTTTTTAAAACAGTGGTTCCCAAAAATAACTGTTTCGCCTGATGCTGTTCAGGA
>JAGYLH010000033.1 GCA_018400955.1 Bacteroidales bacterium | reverse complement strand
GCTGATTGTTGTACATATCAACAGATTCGCGGTGGAGCTGGTCAGGATTATCGAAATACTTGTGTTGCTGGGCAGCCACAGTTTGGCTGAAAACTAAAAGCAAAAAGCTTATGCCCAATATTTTGAATGATGAAGTTAAGCGCATTCGAAGCGGTTTGTTTGTTGGGATAAATGTAAAAAATTGATTGTTTGCAAGCTGCTGTGGATTGAATTCTTATTAACAATGCATTTGTGACAAAAAACGTTTTTGTGCGCTGATTATTGCAAAACAAGCCACCAATCCGGAGATTGATGACTTGTATGGCATAACGGTAAGCAGGATTCTGTCGAGGACTGTCATTTATCTTGGCCGTTTGTCACCAAACAGCTCTAGCAGCCTACCCACCGGCATCGTGCGGGCCGCCCTCTCATGCACCAGGTGCACATCGCCGGCTTATTTGGCCTTGCAGCCCATAAGGTTTACCCCCTCGCCAGGTCACCCCGGCGCGGCGTGAGCTCTTACCTCACGTTTTCACCCTTATCCGCCAGATGGCGGACGGTTATTTTCTGTGGCACTTGCTGTTGCACAGCCGTTCCCAACTGTGCACCTTCCTGTTAGGAAGTATGGCGCCCTGTGCTGTCCCGACTTTCCTCGTTCCAGCCCAAAAGCTGAACCGCGACAGTCTGTTATGCCATTTGGCAAAGATAAGTTTTTTAAGCCCTTCATCATCTGCCAATATGAGAAGCGCAGGAAAATGGGAAATCTATTTCATTTTACTACTCATTGAGTAGCATATATAAGCATTTGAAGCTTTCACTTAGAGAGCCACAACAAAATGAAAATTCGCTATAGCTTCGTTAGCTAAAAACAAACCCTATTAATGTCTGTTATAAATAACTACTTTTGCCGCCTCTAATTTACTGCCAATAATCTGTTTTGTAATGAAAGATTTAACCGTAGGAAAGGAAGGAAAACTTATCCTTAGCTTCGCAATGCCGATGCTCTACGGGAATATTTTTCAACAACTTTACAATATAATCGACAGCATTATCATTGGCCGGTATTTAGGCAATGAGGCGCTTGCGGCAGTTGGCGCCAGCTTTCCGCTTATTTTTACAATGGTTTCGTTTGTCATAGGCATTGCCACCGGCACCACCATTATTATTGCCCAGTATTTTGGTGCCAAGGACCACCACAGGGTAAAGCTCTCCATCGAGACCATGTATATTTTCCTGTTTTTTGCCTCCATTGTTCTTACAGTGCTTGGCATTGCCAACAGCACTTTGATTTTTCGCCTGATCGACCTGCCCGAAGATGTGATACCGCAGGCTGTAGAGTATTTCAACGTTTATGCCTTGGGCTTTATTTTCTTCTTTGGCTTTCATGGGACTACAGCTATACTCCGTGGACTGGGCGATTCCAAAACACCTTTGTATTTTCTGGTAACGGCAACCATCATGAATATACTACTCGACTTGTTGTTTGTGGTTGTTTTTGGCTGGGGCATCAAGGGGGTTGCATGGGCTACAGTGATTGCACAGGGAGGGGCTTTTATCTCTATTCTTTTCTACTTGAACGCCTACCACAAAGTGATTAATTTTGCTTCGTTGCGTTGGCGTTTCAATAAGGAAATTTTCATTAAAAGCATGAAGATCGGGCTTCCGACCGGTTTTCAGCAAACTTTTGTAGCTATTGGGATGCTTGCGTTGTACAAGGTAGTCAATATGTTTGGAACCAATGTAATAGCTGCTTATTCGGTCGCCATGCGGATTGATTCATTTGCTGCCCTGCCCGCCATGAATTTTGCTGCTGCACTCTCCTCCTTTGTTGGACAGAATATTGGAGCCGGAAAACTTGAACGGGTGCAAAAGGGCTTAAATGCCACCTTGCGCATGACAGCCATCATCTCCTTGTCGGTGACGGTGGTTGCCTGGCTTTTCGCCTCACAGATCATGGGCATATTCACCACCGATCCGGAAGTGATTGACGCAGGCAAGGATTACCTTTATATTGTAAGCTTGTTCTATATTGTGTTTTCCACCATGTTTGTTTACAATGGCGTGCTGCGAGGAGCGGGCGACACACTTATTCCCATGTTTATTACCTTGTTTGCCTTATGGATTATACGTATTCCTATTTCGTATTATCTGGCACTTGAAATGGGCCCCAAAGGGATTTGGTGGGGTGTTCCAATTGCCTGGGCCATTGGGGCTGTCTTCTCTTTTTTCTATTTCAGAATGGGTAAATGGAAGTTTAAAGGGGTTGTTAAGCGGTAGGAGTTTCTTGTTTGGCGTTGGGCGTTTTGGCACTTCGGCTGCACTCAGTGTAAACGTTTAGCGTTTGAGGCTCCCTAGATTTTTAATTGAAAGCAGCACCACTTCATTGGTTGCAGGAAGCTCAAAATCAGGTTCAATTTTATGATTCTTTGTTGCAGAGATGGCGTCTTTCAGGGCCAACCAAACCGAAAAGGCCAGCATGAACGGCGGTTCGCCAACAGCTTTGCTTTTACGGATTGCATTGGGGTTTGGAGCGCTTTGCAGCATATTTACCTTAAAAACCTCAGGCACGTCAGCAATACCGGGTATTTTATAGGTATCGGGTGAGTGATTTAACTGGCGGCCGTCATCAGCCCAGCGAATAGCTTCAGTTGTGCACCAGCCCACACCCTGAATAAATCCGCCAATAATTTGCCCCTTGTCGATGGCATCATTGATGGAGTCGCCAACATCATGCAGGATATCCGTTTGGAGTATTTTATACATACCTGTAAGCGTATCCACTTCCACTTCAGAAACAGCCATGCCAAAAGCAAAATAGTTGAAGGGATGACCCTGTCCCTTTTCGCGGTCGAAGTGCAGATTGGGTGTGGCATAATAACCGGTTGCACTCAAACTGATCCGGGCTTGGTGTGCGGCCTTTGCCAGTTCTTTAAAACTTATCCGCTTGTCGGTATCATCCATTGAAATGGCCCATCCGCTATCAAAAGTCACTTCCTGTGCATCCAGTAAATTAGCTGCCAATGGGATCAATCTTGTCTTTAACTTTTCTATGGCATTTTTAACCGCCATGCCGTTCAGGTCAGTTCCGGCCGAAGCAGCTGTAGGCGACGTATTGGGCACTTTCGCCGTATTGGTGGCACTTATTTTAATATCTTTCAAATTCATGCCGAATTCGGCAGCAGCAATTTGCAGGATTTTGGTGTGCAAGCCCTGCCCCATTTCGGTGCCACCGTGGTTGACCATTAGTGTTCCATCCGTGTATAGGTGGACAAGTGCACCAGCCTGATTGAGAAACGAAGTGGTGAACGAAATTCCAAACTTAACAGGCGTGAGGGCCAGACCCCTTTTCTTTATTGGGCTCGTGCGGTTGAAGGTATCTATGGCTGTTCGCCTTGAATAATAGTTGCTGCTTGCAATCAGCTGATCCCAAATAGTGAATAAATGGTTCCTTTCAAGAAGTTGGCCGTAATGTGTTGTATTTCTATCCTGC
Source organism: Bacteroidales bacterium (assembly GCA_018400955.1). Lineage (GTDB taxonomy): Bacteria > Bacteroidota > Bacteroidia > Bacteroidales > F082 > CALAZZ01. The sequence goes on along the minus strand of JAGYLH010000033.1, from coordinate 31,180 downwards.
TCGCCATAAAAGTTACGGAAGCGGATTTCAGCAGCATCTTTTCCCAAAAAACGTGCGATACGGTCAATTCCCTGCTCGATAACAGCCATTCCCTGAGGGCCTCCAAAGCCTCGGAAAGCAGTATTTGACGGCAGGTTTGTTTTCCACATGGTACCGGTAGAGCGCACATTTGGAATATAATAGCTGTTTTCTGCATGAAATAACGCACGCTCAAGGATGGCCATCGAAAGGTCGGTCGCCATGCCGGCATCTCCATTAAAATCAACAATATAGGATTGTATTAAACCGTTTTCGTCAAAACCAATTTCATAATTGGATAAAAACCGATGTCTTTTGCCGGTGTATTTCTGGTCATCATCGCGGAAGAGCCTGATTTTAACCGGGCGTTGCGTGGCATCGGCCAGCAAACCAGCCCATGCAGCCAGGTGGTTGGCCTGCGTTTCTTTACCGCCAAATGCTCCACCCATGCGCTTCACTTCGCATACAACCTGGTTGGATGACAACCCAAGTACATTGGCCACTATCACTTGTGTTTCTGAAGGGTTCTGGGACGACGCATATACCGCCATTTCGCGGCCCTCGCCCGGAACACAATAAGCGGCTTGCGTTTCGAGATACCAATGCTCCTGTGCGCCGGTTTTCAGGCTGCCCGAAAGCTTATGCAGACATTTCGCCATGGCTTCATCCGCATGGCCGCATTCAATTTTTCGGGTTGGGACAAGATTTAAATCCAGTTCCATCGCCTTTTCAATGGTTAAAACAGGCTCCAACAGTTCATATTCAATTTCAATCAGTTTCTCAGCATTGACGGCAATTTCTTCGGTTTCGGCGGCAATCAAAAATATCGCCTGACCAATGCAGTTCACAGTGTTTTCAGCCAAGCAAGGTTCGTCCGGCACCAGGTGGTTCAACTGGTTATGCCCCGGAATTCGCCTAAAATCGAGAATATCAACTACACCATTTAGCGCTGAAGCTTTACTCAAATCGTAGCTGATAATGCGGGCATGGGCATGCTGACTGAACACTACCCTGCCGATTAGCAAGTTTTCAGGATGTAATATATCGTCAACATAAATTGCGGAACCGGTTACGTGGCCGATAGCGCTTTCGTGTGGAAGGGTGTTTGTTATGGGGTTCATTTTTTTTCTGTTTCTTTTGTGTGAAGTCTTGAGTCGTGAGTCGTGAGTCGTGAGTCGTGAGTCTTGAGTCGTGAGTCTTGAGTCGTGAGTCCTGAGTCGTGAGTCGTGAGTCCTGAGTTGGGAGTTGGGAGTCTTGAGTCAGTCTCATGACTGTTGACTATTGACTGATGACTCATGCCTATTGACTCACAACTATTGACTGTTGACTCATGACTATCGACTATTAACTCAAGACGGAAAAGGTGCAAATTTGCCCGGGTTCTCAATCATTGAAATAAGCATTTTACGTACTTCTTCATATCCATTATTAAAATGAAGGTGTTCCTCCTTGCTTATGTACTGGGAGCTAAGGGAAAAATCAAGCCATACTTCTGTTTCATATTCTTCGCCAAGTGAATCACTAAGTTTGCTAACAAAATGTTTTGGGTATCGCTTTTTAGCCCATCCTTCTGCCATATTTGTTGCAACTGACCGTGAAGACCTCCTGATCTGATCGGTTAGCGAATACTTTTCTTCACTTGGAAAACGTTTTGAAACCTCAAAAATCTCCATAGCCAGTTTAAAAGCTTTTTGGTAAACTATCAGGTCTTTAAAACTTTGTATCTTCATTTCTTTTCATTTTTATCAGACTGACTCACGACTCAAGACTCACGACTATTGACTATCGACTATCGACTTACTTCATAAAACATTTTTAACAATAAATTTTTCGCGACTTCAAGCCGAAATTCCGCGCCGGAGCGGGCATCGGAAATTGGGGTGAAATCATGCTCAATGTATGCTTTTGCTTCTTCAACAACCTCCTTTGCCCAGGGTTTTCCAATTAAATATTGCTCTGCTTTAACAGCACGTTTAACGGTTGCGGCCATGCCTCCATAGGCCAGAATTATTTCTTCTACAATCTCATTTTCATCTAGTTGGATTCGTATGGAAATGTTTACGGTAGAAATATCCAAATCGCGGCGCGTAGAAACTTTGGCTGTCCTGAAATGGGTGTTGGCTTTCAAATCATGAATTCCAATCCCGACCAACAATTCATCATTTTGTAAACAATTCTGACGGTAATCAGTAATAAAATCTTCTATTTCGACCCAGCGAAAACCAAGCTGGCCTGCTATTTTCAGTTTGGCTTTCAGCGCCATCATCACCGGAATGAGGTCACCGATAGGGGAAGCTGTGGAAAGGTTGCCGCCGATACTGGCTACTTCACGAATTTGTACCGAAGCAAAAACATCCAACATAGGCAACAATTCAGGCAGGTTTTCTTTGGCATACAATCTGAATTGCTCAATAGTAACCCACTACCAAAATAGGTGAGATTGTTTCGTCTTTCAATGGTTTTCAACTCGTTCAGCTGCGATAAATCAAGCAATTGAGGCAGGAATTCCCATGTTTTATTTTGACGAATGGCTGTATCCGTAGCCCCGTTAATCACGATAGCTTCCGGATAGCTTGCACGCCAATCAAGTGCCTGTTCAAGCGTAGATGGCAAAAAATAATGTTGTTTGTTTGTTGAGATTTCAGCAAATGGCTGATTTTTCAATATTTGTTTAAGTTGCTCTTTTACAATATTTTCATTTAGAGAAAACTGATCCGCTTGCCGGTTAGCACAGCATTGCATGGCCGCCTCAATAATGGACTCATAGCCTGTACAACGGCAAAGATTGCCAACGAGGTTTTCCTGCACGGATTCGCGTGTAGCCGGTTTATCCGATTTGTATAAGGCAAATAGAGCCATCACAAATCCAGGCGTGCAATAGCCGCATTGCGAACCGTGATGATCAACCATTGCCCGCTGTACAGGGTGCAATTGCAATTGAGATGGTTTTTTGCTGCGACAGGTTTTCCACCGTAATCAACTGTTTGCCATGCAATGCCGGCAAAAACAAAAGACAGGAATCAACAGCTTTATATCGCAATCCACCTTGCTCATCCAATTCGGCAAGCACCACTGTGCAAGCCCCGCAATCGCCTTCGGCGCAACCTTCCTTGGTTCCCCTGAAAGCAGGTTGCTGACGCAGGTAATTCAATACCGTTGTGGAAGGCCTGTAAGCCACTTCATCAAAATTGATATTGATAAGCTTGTTGTGGTGCAAAAAACTAATTGTGTTTTTATTCATGTATTAAAATTGTTTCAGCAGGAATTGACATTTGCTGATTTACGGTCATTTTTAGCTTTTATTATTTTTAGCATCTGTCAGGCGGGCTGCAATGCTTAAGGCAATTTCAAAGGGGGTTTCGGCTTTCATCGGAATGCCAATGGGCATATCCACCTTTTCCAATTGTTGAGCCGTAAGTTGTCCACTTTCTTCCAGGTTTTTCCTGATGGTGGCGGCTTTGCGTTTACTGGCCATCAACCCAATATAATATGGATTACGCTGTCCCAATTCACCCAATATGGCCTGATCCAATGCATGTTCATGGGTGCAAATAACGATAAAAGTGTTGTTGTCAACTTCTATTTCGCGGGCTATTTTCTTGCATTCCGTGTTGATGAATCTGGCATTGTGCAATGCAAATGCCTCAAATATTCCCGGCCGTTCGTCAACAAAAGTGAGCCGGAATCCGAGTTTTATGGCCAATGCGCCTAATTCACGCCCGATATGTCCGGCACCAAAAACAAATAGCTCCGGTGATTTGCCAAAAGGTTCGATATAAACACTGATATCTCCTCCGCATTGCATGAACAGGTCCTTGTCCAATCTGTAATTTACTGTTTTTGCTGTTGCATGCTGCATAGCATCAACAGCCTCGTTTATCACCTTCATTTCCAAGGCACCACCACCAATTGTTCCTGTAATCTTTCCGTCAGGAAATACAATCATTTTTGATCCGGCTTTGCGTGGCGTTGATCCTTTTGAATCAACTACAATACACAATGCATGTGGTTGATTCCGGGATTGCAAGTCGGCAACCCTGGCATATATTTCATTCATGGGACTATGGTTTAACCACCAAAAATAGGAAATTGTAACTATGAAAACAAGGATATTGATAATATGCTTTGCAAGACAGTGTAAATGTTTCCAATATAGAATATTATTCGGGCTCAATCGGCAACAAAGCCTTAAAGCTTGAGCCCTTCCCTTCCTCACTGTGCACACTGATACTGCCCTTGTGCATTTCCAAAAACTCCTTGCACAAAATCAGGCCTAAGCCTGAACTGCGCTCACCATCGGTGCCAGGTCGGCTTTTGGTGCTGTTTACAGCAAAAAGCTCATCCTTAATTGTTTCCGGGATGCCTATGCCCGTATCTTTTACCTCAATGGCAATCGTTTTGTAATCATATTTTGCTGCCAAAATGACTATTTTTCCACCGCGTGGCGTAAACTTGATCGCATTCGATAATAAATTCCGGATAACGGAAGCCATCATTTGCCTGTCATAATATGCCATTAGTTGGTCTTCTACATGCACTAACAACAGGATGTTTTTTAGCTCAGCGAATTGACGCAGGTTGTCAACAACATAGATAATGATATCTTCGACTGATTCCCGCTTGAGTTCAGGTATGGTTGTACCGTTTTGAAGGCGCGACCATTCCAGCAGGTTATCGAGCAATTCGCTCAGGTTGCCTGCGCTTGAATAGATTGATTTGGCAATCTTTTTCACCTCAGCAGGATGCAAGTTATCAAAATTTTCATGTAGCAAGTCGGCAAGCCCAAACACTGCCGCAGCAGGTGAACGCAAATCATGTGAAATAACAGAAAACAGTTTATCCTTGGTTTGATTAGCATCAAGCAATGACTTATTCAACTCTTTGAGTTTAGTTTCGCTCTGTTTTATCTTTTCTGCTGCCAATTTGGATTCGGTAATGTCACGCACTGTGGTTTGCATTAGTGTTTGACCATCCATCTCGAAAGCAGTAAGTAAAACAGATGCATCAAACAATTCTCCATTCAGGCGTTTGTGTTTCCATTCAAAATAATTTGACCCTTCCATAATAGCTTTTTCCATCATTTTCACACTCAGGTCCGCTGATGTTAAACCATTACCCTGAAATTCTGGCGACAGCTTTGCCGGGCCTAACTGCAAGATCTGATCGTGGCTTTCCGCAGCAAAAAGCGCAACAGCCTGCTCATTTAAAGCAACAAATTTTCGGGTATGAAAATCAAGTACCAGCAAGGCATCCTTTGACCCATAAAAAAAACTCCGATACCGCTTCTCGCTTTGACTAAGTTTTTCTTGAGCCAGCTTGCGGTCGGTAATATCAACTGTGGTGACGATTATCCTTTCCACACCATTAATCAACATACTTGAAAGGTATATTTCTTCCCAGAAAACCTTGCCATCAGGCCCCTTGCTTCTCCATTCATAGGGTTTGGGATCAGCCTCAAGCCGGGCACTTTTAATCATATTCAAAGCATCTTCTTTTGAATAAGGTGCTGACAACCAAAAGCCACCCTGCCTTAGTTCTTCAATTGATGAGCAATCGTTTGTGATCAGTGCCTTTCTGTTGGCATCGATAATTTCACCTGTTTCTTTATCATGAATAAAAAGTGGAAGCGGAGAATTGACAAAAAGTGTTTTGAACTGCTCCGTAATTCTGAGGCTGCTGCTTTCAGCCTTTTTACGGTCTGAAATATCAACCAATGTTAATCGGTATTGAATTGTATCATTGTGTTGTTCGATATTCCCATGCACAGCCATAATGAGGTTATTGGTTCCAGGCGGCACAAAAGCCAACTCAATGGACTCAGCCTCTCCTTGCTTATGCAATTTCCGGGCAAAGTTATAAAATCGGTTTTGTTCATCGGGTTGAATCAATTTCCTGAAATCAAAACTACTACTCAGTTCAAAACCTACTTTAAAGAATTCGTCAAAAGTCTTGTTGAACTGCTTGATCCTGAACTGTTCATCCAATATTACGTAACCTACAGGTGCATAATGATATAACTGCTGATAGGCATTTCGCGAATTGATCAATTCATGTTGAATCCTTTCCAATTCCTCATTCTGAAATTCGAGTTCAATTTGGTAGGCCTTCAATTCTTCTACGAGTTCTTCCAACGATTTTGTATAGGCATCGTCAATAACTTTGTTTTTGTTCTTTAACACGTTATCAATGCGCTGTTTTAATTTGACTCTGTTTTCTTTTGACATAGCTTTAGAATAATGGCAGTTAGGTAGTTTTACTTTTTAGGGTTTGGATTGCAGGGATGCATCTTGCCGGGCATATGCAGGTCTTTGCACACTTCCTTGTATATCCATTCTTGCGCTGAAAGGTTACTTACAAGGCCCAACAACTTCAGGGGTTTGTTTTTGTTATCACGCACCACGACTCCACCTTTGTCGTGGTACCATGTATAACTCCCATCCTTTGCAAGTATCCGGTAGGCAATATCATAGGCCGGGATTTTACCTTCCAGGTGGTCGCGCATATGTTGCATGGTTTTGTCATAATCTTCAGGATGAATCAATTTGCAAATTTCGTAAACATCTTTCGGAAATTCATCCATTGTATAGCCCAGCATGGTGGCTTTTTTTTCATGCATAGCTACCTGGCCTGTTAATATATCCCATTCCCACCAGGCCATATTGCCCATTTCGAGTGCCTGCTCAAGGCGCGATTTGGCTACCTTAAGATTTTCACGTTCGCTATGCAGGGAATCAATAGTAACCATCGTTACCAGAATACCATCAACCGCTTGGTAATCGGTCCTGTATGGCACCATCCGCAAAAGATAATGGGTTCCATTGCTGTGGTTTATTTCCTTTTCGATACGCATCAGGTTGTCCTGAACACTTTCGATGTCCTGCAAAAAATCAGGATAAACATAGGCTGTTGCCAGGTCTTTAATGGGCCTGCCCACATCGAAGTCCATGAGCTTACTCACCTTGGCAAAACTAGGCGTAAATTTACGAATGCACAATTTGCTGTCGAGGTAAAGTGCTGCCACCTCAGTATTTACCAATAGGTTGTTGATGTCGTTGCTGAGCTGTATAAGTTCTTCAATTTTGTTTTGGTATTCAGCATTCACCGTATAAAGTTCTTCATTAACTGATTGCAGCTCTTCATTGGTGCTTTGCAGTTCCTCGTTACTGGCAATCAATTCCTCATTGGAGGCCTGCAATTCCTCATTTGAGGTTTCAAGCTCCTCAACAGTTGCCTGCAAACTTTCCTTGGTATATTGCAATTCATATTGCAAATCGGCTACCTGGTCCTTGAACTGCGTTTCAACGTTTACAATGTCCTTAGTAGTTGCTTTTTTTGTTAGCTTTTGAGGTTCCTCAAAAGAGATGAGCACAAGTGATGAACCATTTTCTTCGCTAAGAAACCGGCCCTCAATATTCACTTTGATGGTGGCATCCCCTTTATCGATTTTCACCCCTTCGAAAGTGACCAACTCATTCTTTGTTTTCAACCTTCGTACGATATTATTGATGACAGCAGCCAGCTCCCTGGTTACCAAATTATTCAGACTTTGGTTAAACTTGCCTGCACGCAGAGCTACATAAGGGTTGATATCATTAATAACCTGCAGAATGTTCAGGTTGCTGTCGATCACGAGGGACGGCGGCAACATCATTTCGAAAATACGTTCGGCTACCTCATCGCGTTTCGGTGCCCGCGCTGCAAAACCTATTAAACTATCCTTATCGTCTTTTTGCCTAAAAACAAAAGAAGAAGGAACTACCTGACCAGTCTTTTCTGTCGTATAATTTTCCTTTTTTACATACACTTTGTGCTTGCTGCTAACAATATTGAAAGCTTCGGCATAAACACCTAGAGTTTCGCTGCTACCCATAAAAAGATAGCCACCAGGTTTAAGGGCCATCCTGAAAATATTCAACACATGCGCCTGACTGTCAGGCTTAAAGTATATGAAGAGGTTGCGGCAAACGATCAGGTCCAATTTTGAAAATGGCGGGTCGCGCAATACATTGTGGGTAGCAAAAATGGCCATTTTGCGCAGCGTTTCACCCACTTGGTATCCGCTTTCACGTTTGCGGAAATATTTTGAAATCAAGCGGGGTTCTATATCACTTACAATGCTGTCAGGATAGTAAGCCTGGCCGGCAAATTCAAGCGATTGCCGGTCGATATCTGTTGCAAAGATTTTAACTTCAGCAATTATTTTATGCTCATCCATAAATTCGCGCAGTATCATAGCGAGCGAATACACCTCCTCCCCTGTTGAACAGCCTGCCGACCAAATGCGCAATTCCTTTTTACCAGATTCAAAAAGCTTGGGCAAAACATTTTTTGTTAGTTGTTCAAAAGCTGCTTCGTCGCGGAAAAAGCGGGTTACGCCTATAAGCAGCTCGCGGTAAAGAATGTCTTTTTCCTTTTCGGAAACCGACAGCAACCTCAAATAATCCTCAAGGCGCTCAAACCGGTTAATACTTAGCCTGCGTTCGAGCCTGCGTATGATCGTATTTTCCTTGTAGTATGAAAAATCGATACCGGAAAAGTCGCGCAAAATCATCATGATTTTCGTCAGGCTATCCTCATCACCCGACAGAATGGCTTCGATACTGGCCGGTTTTTCAACAAAAGGATGCCTGAGGTAATTATGCAGGGCTTCAGGCATTTCGCTGGGCGAAAGGATATAATCCACCATTCCGGTGGAAATACTGCTTCGTGGCATGCCATCAAACTTTGCCGTTTCCACATCCTGAGCCATAACCATACCCCCGGCTTCTTTAATGGCCCGTGTTCCCAATGTGCCATCGCTGCCGGTTCCTGACAAGATAATGCCAATAGCTTTTTTCTCCATATCTTTGGCAAGCGACCGGAAGAATATATCAATTGGTAAAATAATCCCGGTGCGTTTACCCTGATCTTCAAGCATTAATTTGCCATGAAAAACAGACAAGTTTTTACGAGGAGGGATCAGGTAAATCGTATCAGCTTCCACAAGCATGCCGTCTTCTGCCTTTAAGATGCGCAGCTTGGTGTATCGAGCAAGCAATTCATCCATCAGGCTCTTGTAATCAGGTGATAAATGTTGTATGACGACAAAACCAATTCCGGTATTTTGGGGAACGGCTTTAAAAAACTCCTGAAGGGCTTCCAAACCGCCGGCTGAAGCCCCGATGCCCACAATATATGCAGCAGGATGAGGTTTTGGTTTCAGTGATTTTTGTTTCATCGTTTTTATTTATTCGATATATTTTTATTAGTTGGTTGGTTTCTTCGGCTATGGCAGACAAATATACATCATATAGAATTGATAATCTGTAGTTTAATTTATAAATAACACCACGAAAGTATAAAAAATATTCATTTTTCAGCTAAGCATTATGTATTTCCCCATTACTTCCACCAATGCGTCTTTACGGAATGGCTTGGTGATATAATCATCGCAACCAGCATTGAAAGCCTTGGTTTTATCAGATGGCAGCGCATAGGCCGTAACAGCAATTACAGGCAGATTCGGTTTTAGCTGTTTCAGTAGCTTTGTAGCTTCAAAACCGTTCATAACATTCATTTTCAAATCCATTAACACCAAGTCGATATCCGGGTTTTGTCTGAATACAGCAAGGGCCTCTTCACCATTGTATGCCTGCAGCAATTTAATAGGTTTGTTACGGAAAATTGATTTCAAGTAAACCATATTGGATTCTTCATCCTCGACAAGCATTATAATAAGTGATTTTCTATCGACCGGTTGCATACTAATTTGTGATATCATGTTTTTGGGTTCAGCAGTTAAGAGCGGAAGATTAAAATAGAAGGTACTTCCTTTGCTTTTTTCTGATTCGAGACCCATTTTGCCGCCCATCATTTCGACAAAGGCCTTGGCAATGGATAAACCCAGGCCTGTTCCCCGATAAAGTTTTTGTTGGTCATGCTCGAGTTTTCGAAACTTCTCAAAAATATAACCCTGCGCTTGTTCCTCAATCCCAATACCGGTATCTTTCACATAAAACTTTAGTCCAGCATCTTGCACCTGACACCCAAACACAACACTTCCCTTTTCGGTGAACTTAAGGGCGTTATCCAACAGGTTAATAAATACCTGTTTGATTTTTTCCTCATCGGCTTGTATTGTTGCCGCTGTTTCGGGCAACAATGCCTCATACGACAGCTCAATCTGCAAAGGTTTCAGGACAGAAAAGTCTTCATACAGATTGGCAAGTAAATGATTTATATTGAACACATGTGGGCTAAGCGTTTCCTGTCCGGTTTCGATGCTCGACATACAAATCACATCGTTGATGATGTTGGTAAGGTGCTTGCTGTTTTTGGCGATAATTCCACTGTAAAGGCTCCATTCAACAGATACATCGTCTGCAGAGCATAACAAATCAGCGCAGCCAACAATACCATTTAAAGGTGTGCGTACCTCATGCGAAAGGTTATTTAGGAAGGAAGTTTTCAACCGGTCGCTTTCTTCAGCCTTCAACTTGGCAACAAGCAAGTCTTCCAGGTTTTTTTGTTTTTGCAACACCAAACTAATCTGGCCCGACACAAACTCCATCATTTCTACATCACTTTGCTTGTAGGCTTTGGGGTTATCGTAACTTTGTACTACCAGTGCACCAATCACCGCATTTTGCGAAAACAATGGAACACCAAGCCATGCCTTGGAGGGCTTGCCCATGAGGCTGACCACACCCTGATTTACCAGTTGCTGAAAAGATTGCTGATCTACCAACAAACTTTTCTTTTGCTTAACCACCAATCCGGTAAGTGAACCTTCGGCCTGCCATTCAGGGGTATCATCCACATCATTGTGTTGATATCGTGTATGGAGCATGTCTGTATCCTCATCAAAAAAGGCCACATAAAGGTTTTGGCAATCCATTAGCACACCTAGTTCCTTTTTTATCACAGCAATCACTTCTTCGAGACTGGATTTTAGGCCAACAGCATCGGTTATTTTAAACAGTATTTTCTGGATTTGCTCGGCCCTTTTCTGATTGGTAACGTCCATCACCGTTGAAACCATGGTATTTTGGTCGTAAAGCGGAATATTTACGGCGTTCACAATCCTTTTAGATCCATCTTGCTGGGTGATTACAATATTTTCCCATTTCATCCTTTCGGTATCGCCTGAATTGATATCATCCATAATCTTCTCCGTCAGTTGTTGGCGGTATGTTTCGTCAGGATAAACGCTTTCGAAAAATGCCTTTATATTGTTCAGGGTGTCTGCATCCCAGCCATAAATATCTTCAAACTTTTTATTCTGGTAAAAAGCATCCCCTTCGTTGATTCGGTTCAATGCAAGTCCTATTGGCAAATTATCCAGCACAGTTTGAATGAAATTATTCTTTTCAATCAGCTCATTCTCTGATGCCTTTTTATCAGTAATATCGCGTCCTACACCGATAATTTCTTTCACTTTACCATGATCATCCAATATGGCGGTATCAGCCCAAGATAGCCAACGCCAGCCATTTACTGTTTTTGCACGTTGTTCGATCTCCACATAATGGGGCGGTGATTTTAATGTTTCAAACGCCCTGGCTGTTGCTTCGCGGTCATCTTCATGCACAAGTGGCATAAAGGTATTTCCCAATAATTGCTTCTCCGACCGGCCAAACATTTTACAATAGGAATTACTTACATATAAGAACCGCCCGAAGGCATCCACTTTTACCACCATATCCGTTTGGTTTTCGACCAAAAGCCGGTATTTTTCTTCGCTTTCACGAAGATTTCTGGTTACCTTCATTACACGGTAACGCAGAAGAAACACAAATAGCAAAAGCAGCACAAACAATCCTGCAGCACCTAGATAATATGGCAACAGTTTACGACGTGTGAAGTGCTTGTCATACACACCAAACCATTTGTTGTAAAGGAGATCATATTCTCCACTCATTTTCAAATTATAAAGACTTAAATTTAAAGCTGACAGCAGTTTTTCGTTGCCCTGACTAACAGCCATGGCGTAATCGATGGGGGCGATTTTTGAGGTTTTTAGTTCAATATTATTAATCTGGTGCTTGCGTATAAGATGCAAACCCTGAAAATTGCCTAACAAGGCAGCGTCATGTTTCCCGGCTTCCAACAACCGCAGAGCTTCCAACTGAGTATCCACAGCGATGATTACTTCTGCCAGGCCTGTTTCAAGCAAATACTCATGCATATAATCGCGCAGCTGTACGATGACATGTTTACCTGCAAGATCTTCAAGCTCCTTAATCATGCTTCCTTTGGGTGTGAATATCCCATGTGTCATCACGGAGTGGGGCAAGCCAAACAACATATTCGCTGACCTCTGTTCCGAAACCATCAAACCCATAAGCACATCGGCCTGACCTGTTTCCATTTCATGTATTACATGTCGCCAGGGGCCCAATTCAATGGTAAAATTAAGGCCAATATCTTCTGCTATCAGCCTGAACAATTCTACATTGAAACCATCTGGCTCGCCCTTATTGTTGATAAACTCGAAGGGTGGGTAATAGTGGTCGCCCTTAACTGTAAGCTTTTTTTCGAGCAAACTATCCTGCATTTCGGCTACAGCATAAACCGGCGAAAAGCCTGATGCAAAAAGCAAAGCTAAGATGACTGTAATAAAAAATTTCTGTTTCATAATTCAGGAAATTATCAATTAATCATTCGTTTCAGGCGGGACACTGACGATAAAAGTACTGCCTATGCCTTCCTGGCTCTCAACTTCAATTGATCCGCCAATAAGGTTCACAAAATCACGCACCAGAATCAGTCCCAGGCCTGAGCTGGGCTCACCATCCGTGCCTTTGCGCCCTTTGGCCTCAATCGTGAATAAGTTGTTTTTCATTTCTTCCGGAATGCCAATGCCTGAATCTCTAACGGAGATGGAAGCTGTTCCATCTTTTCCCACTTCAGCAGCAATCAATATTTCGCCACCTGTGGGTGTAAATTTGATGGCATTTGAAAGCAGGTTTCGCAATATGGAGCCCAGCATGGTTTTATCGGTGAAGATTGTCATATCATCGGAAACTTCCAATCCAACTTGCAGCTTTTTTTTGCTTATTGATGATCTAAAATACGACAAAATATCATTCACAAAAGAATCCAAACCAATGCTTGATTTATCAACAACCACTTTGTTTCTTTGCACAGCAGACCAGCTCAATAAATTATCCAGCAAGTCGTAAAGGCTCAAAACCGAATTATGCATATTCACTGTAAGTTCTCTGATTTCCTCCACACTTAGTCCGAAAGATTCATCGTTAAACATTTCGGTAAGCAAGAGAAATGAGTTGAAGGGGCTGCGTAAATCATGTGCAATTACTGAGAACAATTTATCTTTCTCCTTATTGGACATAAGTAATTCCTGTTCGCTATTGCGCAAGGCTTGTTCCATATTTTTGAAAGTAGTAAGGTCGCGCGAAACACCTGCCAAACCGGTAATTTTGCCATGCGCATCGTACAAAGGCACTTTAGATGCTGAAAACCAACGCCAGCCATTGGCTGTATTAATATGTTCCTGTTCATTGATCAACCCATCGCCCATCTCAAAAATCTGCTGTTCATCCTCAAATGACTTTTGGGCGTGTTTGTGGTCGAAGAAATCAAAATCGGTTTTCCCGATGGCATCATCAGGATGCTTCACGCCCAATGCCCTTGCCTGACTGTAGTTAACTCGGATAAAACGGCCTTCAAGGTCCTTAAAATAGATGGTGTCCGGAATATTATCCATAAGTGCCTGCATCAGGTCGCGCTCGTTTTGCAATTGCTGTTCGGCCAGTTTGTGCTCAGTAATGTCTTCAATGTAGCCTTCCAAAAAAAGAAGTTGTCCGGCGGCATCAAAAACACCCCGGCCACGTTCCCATACCCAGATAGAATTGCCCGAAGCCGTATCCATTTCATATTCGTATTCAAAACTGGTTTTTTCGGTAAGCACCTTATCCCACATCTTTCGGATGGCCTCCCGGTATGGCTTATGAATGAGCTGTTCAAAATTAATGGCATTCTCACCCATAAATATTTCCGGGTCATAACCCAATATACGCTTGCTCGACTCGCTGACATAAAGCATGGTATAATATTCATCATAACGGCATCTGTAAACCATGCCGGGTAAATTATCGATCAGGTTGGACAACTGCTGACGGTTTTCTTCCAAAGCACGCTCAACCTGTTTGCGGTCGGTAATGTCCTTGTATAAGGCAAAAATAAATAAGGATCCATCCTCCATATTAAGTTTGCGCCCAGAAATAGCCACATCTATGAGCCTGCCGTCCTTGTGTTTGCGCTGCGATTCGGCATACACCCTGTCGCCTGAAGAAACCCTGGAGCGTAATCCAATTCCTTCCTCTCTATACTTGTCGGTAAAAATGAGGTTGATGTTTTCCTTGCCAACAATTTCCTCTTTTTCATAACCGAATAAATGACAAAAACCGCTGTTGCAATCAACTATATCATCTTTGACGTTCAACAACACCACACCATAAGGGATGCTCTCGAATAAAAACTCAAAATAGGCTTTTTCCTTGTGGATGGCTTCGCGATAGGCAATCCTTTCGCCAATATCCTGATAAATACCAAAAACCAGTTGATTGCCATCAGGCATTGTGAATGGTTTGCCTATGATGGCTACATCCAATAGCGTTCCATCCCTGCGCCTGCGCTTTGTTTCGCTGTAAATGGGTTTTCCTTGTGCTACAGCCTTAGTAAGCGTGGTTCCTGTTTCCCACAAATCAGTTGGCACAATCAGGTCATTGATCATGTTTCCGACCGCTTCGTTGCGCTCATACAAAAACAGCCTGGAAAAGGCCTGATTGCATTCGAGCACCTTGTCATCCTTGTCAAGCAAAACGATGCCAAAAGGCACCGCATCAAAGAGCGATTCAAAGAAAACTTTTTCGTTTTCTGAAACTGCCACAGGTTCAACTAGCCAAAGGTATTCGGGTTCATCTTCCTTTTCGGCCTCTGTGGCCGACACCCTGAACTCGTATTCAACCTTTTTGTCCCATTTGAAATATGACACAAAAGATGTGGGCAAATCCTGCAAAGTGAACGAATCAGGCAAACTGATGAGATTAGCAAGCGGTTCATCCAACACTTTATTGGCATCACCCTCAATCATATCCACAAACAGCCGATTGGCATAAATAATATGCATTTTGCTATTTGTCAGGATGATAAGCTGAGGCATGGCCTCAAGGTATATGTATTTGCTATTAAAATTCATAAATACTTTACAATCATTTAATTCACTACTAATTAGATTTTTTCAATCCAAATTCAGCCAACTTATTCAGCAACACCTTCATGGTAACCGGTTTGGCCAGGTAATCGTTGCAACCGGCTTCGATGGCCCTGCGTTCATCCCCGCTCATGGCAAAGGCCGTAATGGCGATTATCGGGATGCTCGTATTCATTTTCCTGATTAGCCTGGTAGCTTCAAAGCCATCCATAACGGGCATTTTGAGGTCCATAAGAATCAAGTCAATATCAGTTTCGTTGCTAAATTTATCCACGGCCTCCTGCCCATTACTTGCACGCAAGGTGATGGCATTGGTCATTTTGCGCATCATCAGCTCAAGCACTTGATAGTTGGAATCATCATCCTCGGCTATCAAAACTTTCGGTTGCTGAGCTTTTTCTTCCGGAAGTTTGGGTTTGGCTTCACCCGCTATTGCAGTTTTGTGCTTGTAGGGCAGGCTGAGATAGAAAGCTGAGCCATTGCCAAAAGCAGATTTAACCATAACTTCGGCACCCAGCAAGTCGGCAATACCTTTGATAATGGACAAGCCTAAACCACTGCCTTCAAACTTGCGCACATTGCCTTCCTCCTCCTGCGAAAATACATCAAACAATTTGCCTTTGTATTCATCCCTGATGCCTTTTCCGGTGTCCTGAACATAAAACATGATGTCATTTTCGCGCAAGGTGTAACCTGCCTTGATGCTGCCAACAGTGGTAAATTTTAAGGCATTACTTAGTAAATGGCTCAATACTTTCATCACCATTTCTTCATCTGTATCCACAAAATGGCTTTCGGCATTTTGGGGCACATCCATAATCAGTTCAAGCCCTTTTGCTTGAATGGCAGGGGCATATTTACGGCAGACGCCCTCAAAGGCGGGCAAAACAGGCATATGTTTAATAGATTTTTCCATATTGCCCGAAGTGAGCAAGGATATATCCATATAATCCGTAATGGTTTGCATCAGGCGTTCGCTGCTTATTGTAACTATTTCGTTAAGCCCTTCGCGTTCTTCTTCGTCCATATCCGGGTCGGCCAACAGGCTCATTACCCCCAGAATGCCATTGAGAGGCGTACGCACTTCGTGGGAAATATTGTTGAGGAAAGTGGTTTTGAGCTTGTTGCTGGCTTCGGCCATTTCTATGGCTTTCTCCATGGCTTTGGCAGATTCCACCTTATCGGTGATGTCGTTGGCCAAAACAAGGCGCAGATTTCGGCCATCTTTGTCCAGCACGCTATGTGAGTTGATTTCAACATCGAGCAGTTTGCCATCTTTGGTCAGGTGTATCCACTGATTACTTTGCTGAAATCTATCCCCAAATGTTTTCACATTTTCCAATAGTTTAGGCACTTCTTCTGTCGGACGGATATCCTTGAGGGTCATTTGGACGAATTCATCCCTGCTGTAGCCATATTTTTGAACTGCCGCTTCGTTTACTTCCACAAAAGCGAGGCTATCGAGCTCGTAAATCCACATGGGCAGGGGGTTGCTTTCAAACATATCGCGGTAGCGCTCTTCGCTTTGGAGCAACTCCTGCTGCATGGCTTTACGCGCGGTTATATCTTCTTTAACGGCCACATAATTGATCATCTCGCCTTTATCGTTGAATACAGGTGAAATACTGGCCGACTCCCAATACAAGCTGCCGTCCTTCTTTTTGTTATGAAACTCGCCCTGCCAGGTTTCGCCCCGAGCAAGGGCTTTATACATATCCTCGTATTCAAACTTCGATTTATCACCTGAGCTCAATAATCGTGGGTTTTGCCCGATCAATTCATATGATTGATAACCTGTAACCTGACAGGCTCGCGGATTAACATATTCAATTTTACCTTCTAAATCTGTAATCACAATGGAAACCGGCGACTGCTCAACGGCACGGGTAAGCCTAGCCAGCTCTGATTCATATTGTTTGCGATCGGTGATGTCAAGCATAGAAATTAGCACATGGGCTTCATCCTTCAAATGAATCATTTCAGCAGACATCAATACAATTTGCTGTTCTCCTTTTCGTGTGAAAATCGGGAATTCAATGTTTAGAACTCTTTCTTTCTGCAGCAACTCATGATACAGTTTCTGATGCAATTCCTTGTCAGTAATCTTCAAGTCGCTTGGTGTGGTGCTGAGCAATTGTTTTCTTGTAAATCCAGTTAATCTGCAAAAAGAATCATTGACCTCTATAATTAGATTATCCGACAACCGGCTAATGAACAAAGCAACCGGGCTATTGAAAAATGTTTTTGAAAAAAGCTGCTCACTTTCTTTAAGCGCCTGTTCATCATTTTTTTGCTGTGTGACATCTCTCACCACACCAAACATTACACCCTCTTCCTTATAAGGATAGGAGTTCCATGAAAGCCACTTCACGGTACCATCCTTGCAGATATACCTGTTTTGAAACTGGTAAACTTCCTTGCCGTCAACAAGTGTTGATTTGGCATTTTCGGTAGATTCCTTGTCATCGGGATGCACAAATTCGAGCCAGGGTTTTCTTAATAATTCTTCAACCGAATAGCCTAGCACCTGGGCCCAGGCCGGGTTAAGGGTTTTAAAATAACCATCAAAACCAGCTATACAGAGCATATCCATGGCGTGGTTGAAGATGCGGTCGCTTTGTTTAAGTTTCTCTTCGGCCTGCTTGCGTTCGGTTACATCCTCCACAATGCCTACCCCACCTGCTATTTGACCTTCAGCATCGTACAAGGGGGAAAAACGCATATGTACTTCCGCAGTCCGCTTGCCGGTTAATGGTTCATAAGTGCCTTCGTAAATGGCTGTTTTATTATCAAGCGTATCGAAAACGCACTGCTTCACGCTTTTGTTTTTAAGGTTTCTCAAATCCAGGCCAAAGACTTTTTCCCTGTTGGAACCGATAATATCCAGGAAACGCTGGTTGCAATCGATAAGTATCCCCTGGCTGTTGTAATTGATGATGCCGATTGGGCTGTCGTTATAAACCATGCGATATCGTTCCTCGCTTTCCTTTATGGCTTTTTGGGTAGCCACCCTTTCTGTCATATCCTCTACAATACCAACACCACCGTTCACTTCGCCCAGCTGATTGAAAACAGGGGCAAACTTAACATAAACCTCTGTTTGCTTGTTGGCCGTATAGGATTTGTACAAGCCTTCATAGGCTGCTTTTTTACCCTTTAAAGCCTCTTTTATAGTCTGGCTCATTGCTTTATCCGGCAGCTTGGTCATGTCCAGACCAATCAGACTCTCCTTTGACGAACCAATAATTGCAACAAACTGGTCGTTGCAGTCCAAAACAACGCCTTTGTTATTGAAGCTAAGCAAGCCTGCTGGTGTATTCTCGAAGATTTCACTTATTTGGGCCTGATTTTTCCTGACAATTTCCTCGGTTTCTTTCCTGGCTGTAATATCTGTAATAATGCCATACCAAAGTGTGCTTCCATCAGGCATAAGTTGCGGACGTGCATCACTAAGGCGCCAGCGCAGGCCCTGTTCAGGTAGTACAACCCTGAATTCCTGCTGGTAGGGCGATTGATTTTCAGCTGATTCCAAAATAGCTTGTGAAACCCGGTCAAAATCATCGGGATGTATTCGCTCAAAAACGGGACTGGCATCTTCCACCAGGTCTTCGGGCTGGCATTCATAAATTTCCCACATGCCCGGGCTTGAATAAGGGAAGGCTGAGCGGCCATCGGGCCATAGCTGGTATTCGTAAACAACACCAGGCACCTGAGCTGTAATTTTTTTGAGACGCTCACTTGTTTCAAGCAAGAGGGCTTCGGCTTGTTTTTGCCTGGAAATATCCATGCTAACGCCCTTTAATTTGGTAACAATCCCATTCTCCATTACAGGCATTATGCTGTTTTGCAACCAGATGTAACCTCCATCAGGCAACATAAACCTGTATTCGAAATCGCACGCCTGATTATCTGAAATGGATTTGCTGGCTATATCCTTCACCAGCTCTACATCGTCGGGATGCACGTGTTTCCAGAAATAAGTTGAAGTAGGCACAATCTCGTTCACCTCAAGGCCTAAAATCCTGAAATAATTATCGGACCAGATTTGTTTGGAGCTTTCTAATTCTGATTCCCAACTACCCAGTTTAGCAATTTGCTGGGCCTGGTTAAGCGATTCGGTTAGTTTTAATTGTTCCTGTTCAAATAGTACCCTGTCGGTTACATCACTGATTATACCTTGAAAATGAGTAATTTCACCATCCTGGTTTCGGATAATAGTTGTCAGGTCATCTACCCATACCACTTCGCCATCCGGTTTGAAGATGCGATAGGGCTTGTGTCGGAAACTTTCTGTTTCCTTTGAGTTAATGTTTTCTGCTACCTCTTCATAAACACGACTGGCATCATCCGGATGGATTATTTCTTTGAAGTTTGGTTTATCAGCCATGATATCGGCTGCTGTGTAGCCGAGCACTTTTTCGCAATTTTCAGAAACATAAATCGCCCTGCCGTTGTTTTTATTTTCCCAAAGTATGGCCACCACCGGACTGCTTTTGATAATCAGGCTTGCATATGACAGAGCTTCCTCTGCTTTTACTATATCGGTAATATCACGTGTAATACCCATAATGCCGATTGCCTGTCCGTTTTCGTCACGCAGAAATGAAACTGATGATTCCACATGTATGAGATGCCCTTGCTTATGGTATTCCACCAGTTGAATTTTACGTGTGCGCTGGGGTCAGCCTTTGCTTCCATTTCCAATTGAATCTCCTCCTGAAACATCGAGGATATCAATTGTTGCGATTCAGGGGTCAGCGTTTGCTACTTTCCGCTTGAGTACTTCCTCAACAGTATAGCCGTTGATACGTTCAATTACAGGACTGATGTATGTAAAATTGAGATTGAGGTCAATCATAAAAATCACGTCGGCACTCGTTCTCAGCAATCATGCGAAACTTCAGCTCGCTTTCCCTTAATGCTTCCTCTACTTTTCGGCTTTCGGTAACATCATTAATAATGGCAACAAATTGGTTGGGTTCGTTTTGGTAGGCCAAACATGATAATATCTCATCCAATTCTTTAGCGTAATTTTCAAATGTAGCCGGTTGGCCAGATAAAGCCACCTTACCAAACCTGTCAATCCAGTAATGCTCTGTATTGGGCAATACATCCAAAACCGTTTTTCCAATTAATTCATACCCTTGAGTCCGGTCAGTTTTTCGTAAGCCGGATTGACATCAAGAAAAAGATAATTGATGGGTTTGCTGTTTTGTCCAGTATAATTTCATGAACAGCCAGCCCCTGGTTCATTTCAGTTACAAGCTTCCTATAGCGCAGTTCACTATCAGAAAGTCGTTTTTCGGCCAGCTTGCGCTTGGTAATATCGCGCGATGCCTAAAACACCTATAGGCTTAAGCTTCCGTCCCGAATAAAAGAAAGCGTGGTTTCGGTATAAATAATATGTCCATCCTTATGATAATTGCACAACATTAGTGTTGTCATCCTACCGGGGTCGGCATTGCCGGCAGCTTCCAGCTCCCTTTCAAAAGCATAAGTATCCAACACCAATTGCCTAGATTCTGGCGTAAGTGTTTCCTCAATTCTTTGCCGCATTGCTTCCTCGGGTGTAAACCCTGTTTGCTTAAAAACAGATGGACTTATATAAGTGAAATTGAGCCTCAGGTCGAGCATAAAAATTACATCGGCGCTATTTTCAGCAATCAGCCGGTAATTACGCTCGCTATCCTCCAGGGCATTTTGCATTGCTTGTTTTTGCCTTATATCCTGTGCGCGCTTCATCACTTCCTTTATGGCAAAAGGCAAGCGTTTCATCTTATCTTTTAAGAGATAATCATCAGCGCCGGCACGCATACATTCCACAGCAATTTCTTCATTGGTTGAGCCTGTGAGCATAATAAAGGGCAGGGTTGGGTCATGCTTTTTCGTAAGTTCAAGGGCTTTTCGCCCGTTGAAATCAATCATCTCATAATCGGATACAACCAAATCAGGCTTAAACACCTGTAACTGTTCCATAAAAATATCAGCATTATCCACAAGTACATCTTCAAAAGCTATACCTTCCGACTGGATTGTAACTTTTGCAAATTCGTAATCAATGGCGACGTCTTCGGCGAAGAGAATTTTGATTTTGGTACTCATATTTTTTTTCGTTTTTACCCTAATCTGGGGTTACTTTTTAAGCAGTCAATCGTTTTACCTGTGATCAATTTCACAACTATTTAAGGCCATCATGTAATGCGGGGGGGGGAGTAAATTGTAGCTAAGCTGAGTGCATCTGAATGATCTGACATATCATTATACGTAGATTATAAAAGGTAAAAGTATGGCAATTTTTATTTAAAAGCAATATAAATAAGGGGGTTGTAATATCAGGCAAGCAAATTAGAAAGGGCTGGCAAAAAGTCTGGCTTATATTGTTTGGCTGTGTGATTAAAAGGGTTTATTTTGTAATCATGTGATTCTCTTGTCTCGCTTCGCTAAGCCCAGGCAATCAGTGTAAATGAGTCAGTGAGGCAGTGCTTTCACTTTGCCCGGAGTATTCAAAAAACTGTGTCATTTTACCTTTGTGGGATCCGCTCCATTGAAAATAATTAAACCAGAATCCAACCGTTGCATAGTTATATACATAATTGTAAATCATACATTAGAGCTATCGCGATAATTAATTTACCCTTACTTTGGGTAAAAATATCAGATAATTTACCCTTACTTTGGGTAAAATTTTGTATAAATTAACCCTTACCCTGAAAAATGTTGTATCTTTGTGGTAAATAATGAAGCTATGTTTTTTAGAAAATTACTTGAAGAATTAGAATCCTGGCGCAAATCGCCTGCGCGGAAACCATTGGTTATTCGAGGTGCACGACAAGTTGGCAAAACCACCCTTGTGCATGAATTCGGTAAACAGTTCAGGCAATACATTCATATCAACCTTGAGCAGGGCAAAGATGCCCAATTATTTGAGCAATTTGAAGATGTTCAACAATTGCTTACCCGCATTTTCCTTGAAAAGCGGCAGCAAACGCAATATATGAACGAAACACTGCTCTTCATAGATGAAATTCAGGAATCGCCAAAAGTTGTCAACCTATTGCGCTATTTCAAAGAGGAAGCCCCTAGTTTGGCCGTTATAGCAGCAGGCAGTATGCTGGAAACCCTACTGGGCAAAAACCTCACATTCCCTGTTGGGCGCGTGGAATACAGGGTGTTGCGGCCCTTTTCATTTGAGGAGTTTTTGATAGCATTGGGCGAAGACCAATTGTTGGTTGAGTTTCGAAAAACGCCAGTTGAAAAATATGCAGAACCTGCCCTATTTGACGCATTCCGAACCTATGCCCTCTTGGGTGGAATGCCAGAAATTATTCAGCATTACAGCAAACATCGCGATATCATAGCTTTGGGACCCATTTATGATTCCCTAATAAGCTCCTATTTGCAAGATGCTGAAAAGTACGCCAAAAATGACCAGCAGCTCCAGATCATCCGCTTTTCGATCAACCAAGCCATATTAAGGGCTGGCCATCGCACTACATTTCAGCAGTTTGGCAACGCCAACTACAGCTCCAAAGCCATAGGGGAAGTTTTGCGTGCATTGGAAAAAACACACCTGTTGCATATACTTCATCCTATAACAAGCACAAGCCTTCCCTTAGAGCCAGATTATAAAAAAACACCTCGAATCCAGTTTTTAGACACAGGCTTGATCAATTATTTTGTTGGTTTGCAAAAAGATATACTGGGCACCAAAGACCTCAATAGTGTATATCAGGGAAAACTCATCGAGCATTTGGTTGGGCAGGAACTGCTGTCATTTCAATCGCTTAGCTTGAAGAAACTACATTTTTGGGTTCGTTATAAGAAACAATCAGATGCAGAAGTTGACTTTATTTATCCATACGCGGGGAAGCTTGTGCCTATTGAAGTAAAATCAGGTGCAAAAGGCCATTTAAAATCCTTACATGTTTTTCTGGATCATTCGACAATTCATTTTGGCATTCGCTTTTATGCCGGAAGTCATCAGCTCGACAAACTCACAACACACAATGGAAAGCCTTTCTTTCTAATCAGTCTGCCCTATTTTTTAGCTTCGCGTATTGAGATCTATATTGATTGGCTATTTAATGAAATTGGTATGGGCTCTGAAATCCTTACTCCGCTTATTGAGGAGAATAAAGAAATATACCACAAGTCCAAACCAGTCAGGAAGCAATGGGCGCTGGAGGACTTAACACCAAAGCACCTCCAGCTGTTACGATTGTGTGCACTATCACCTGAAAAAGGCAGGACCTTGCTAGAAGATGGATTGGGATTAACCTACCAGTCGAGAAACAAAGGCGTTTACTTAAAACCCTTAATTGATTTGGGACTTTTGGAATTCACAATAAAAGAAAACGAAAAAAGCAAGAAGCAGCGTTATGCCCTCACAGCTTTAGGAAAGGAATTTTTGCGCAGCCAGGAAAGTAAAATTTAACAGCTAAATCAGCCAACAGCTATTTTTTGCAGTACCACCAACTTACCCTGGCTCTCGAGCCGCTTCACCAGCCTTTCGATAATTTTATGCCGGCTGAGCAGTCCCTGCTGCTTGAACTCAATTTTACCTTCACCCAGATTTTCGGCATCGCCCTGCCAGATATTTACCCTGTCGGCCATTTTAAGGTAATAGGCCAATTCCGAAGCCGGAGAGTCCTGGCTGTAATTTTCAGGCTCTTCTTCAAGCAAATGATATACCTGGTTTAATGTAACCATACCTTCGGTAACCAATTCAATACCATCAATTTTATAGGCTGGTGGAGTGATGCTGTTTTCGCTCCCCGCTATCTCTAGTCTGGATTTCATAATGCGTGAAGCCATTTGCGCTGTTGAACCTCCGGCAATCACCCTGATGCCTTGATAAGAAAGAAAGTCGTTTACAAATTTCTCATCATCCGCCTTCATTTTTGGTGGTCCACTGAGCAAGTTCACGATAACCCCCCGCCTGCTGAGAGCCAGCAGCACCGAACAATCATCGCCCTTGCCGGCAGGCCAATATGAACGGGCTTTATCATGAATAATGTTTACCAACCCCTGACCTTCGATACGCTCAACAGGCAGCTGCCCCTGTACAAAGGCTCGCACACCTTCGGCTTCCCATCCCATGGGAAATATCTTGCCTATACCAGCCTGTGTGATACCATCGCTCAGCAGAATCAAACCATCACCCTTGGCTATCAAACAATTGGATTCATGAATGATGGCTTTATTCTGCGTATAAACCTGGTCGCGCAATATCTGTGCATATGTTTTTGTTACCAGCACCGGAGGAGGCATTTCATAGCTTAAAACAGTTGCCTGACCATTATTAAGTATCCGCAACAAGGTAAAAACAGCAAAAGGCTGATCGGTGCCCCATGCTTTGTCCATGGTCTGAGCCACTGTTTTAAAAGCCTCGCGGGCCGACATACCTGAACCAATTCCTGTAATCAGACGTGAAACGCACATGGTGGCTGCAATATGGGCCTTGATTCCAGAGCCCAACCCATCGGCCAACACAACCGTTGTGGCTGTGCTATCGCGGAAAATCTGCATGGCATCGCCGCAGGCCTGTCCTGCATATTTTGGGGTTTGAATGGCAAAAACGTCCGTATGAATGTACATTATAATGAAAGATTAGTATCACATATAGCTGAATCGTAAGCAGCAAATAGTCTACAAAATTAAGCCATTCACTCGACTGATTGACGGCCAAACAACCTGATTTTTCAGTAAAAAAGATTGTAGAAGGAGAAATCCAAAAGACAGACTCACCTACTAAAATTCAATAAGCTTTTATGTTCTCTTGTTTTTACAAAAATGTTAATTTCGAAGTCTGTATAGAATACATAATTCACTTTTCGTTCATTGTAAAAAAAGTATCATTTGAGACAGCGGATTACTTATAAACACAGAATTGTTGCATTTTAAGGCGATATATAGATCATGCTAAAAAACAAATTTAAAACAAACATTGTTGCTTTTCTGATTGTTCTGATTTCATTTAACAGCTTCGGGCAATCATTTTATAGTCCCAATTACAGTGATACGATTGCTCCAAAAAGATTCAACAAAGTTGTTGGCTTTGGTTCAGCTGCTTATGTAGGTGGATTGTCTTTTCTCAGCTTTATCTGGTACAAAGATGCAGAACGGGTTCCTTTCCATTGGTACAATGATGGCCTGGGCTATTTGCAAATGGACAAATTCGGGCATGCCTATGGAGCCTATTATGAGAGCTATTATACCTATAACGCCTTGCGATGGGCAGGAGTTGACAAAAAAACTGCTTTGCTGATCGGTGGCCCCATGGGCATCGTTATTCAAACACCAATTGAAGTTTTTGATGGTTTGTATGAGGGCTGGGGCTTTTCGTGGTGGGATATGGCAGCAAATACATTTGGCGCAGCCTTATTTACTGCCCAGGAAGCTATTTTTGATGAGCAGCCTGTTGTAATGAAGTTCTCCTATTCACCAAGCGAGTATCCGCGCTATCATCCCATACTTGGCGAAAACAACTTCATGAGCTTTTTTCTGGATTACAATGCCCATACGTATTGGTTTTCAGGGAATATCAACAAAATAAGTGGAACACGGGTTTTGCCCGGCTGGCTAAATCTGGCTGTTGGATACAGCGCAAACGGCATGATCCACGAATTTGAAAACCCGAAGTTCTATAAAGGCGAACCTTTTCCACACCTGGAGCGTTACAGGCAGTTTTTTATCTCGTTGGATATTGATTTTACGCGCATTCCAAACAACAAACAGTGGCTGGTTCCCGTGCTGCAGGTACTCAATATGATAAAAGTACCATTTCCTGCCCTGGAGTTTAATCGCCTTGATGGTTTGAAATTCAAACCTTTGTATTTTTAACTGAAAATTATTTGTAGATGAATGCAAGATATCTGAAAAATGAAAACATGCTGAGCCGTGAGGAAAACTTGATGCTACGGCAAAAAAGTGCCGTGGTTGTAGGCTGTGGTGGTTTGGGTGGTTATATTATTGAAATGCTTGCAAGGCTTGGCCTTGGAAATCTCACTGTAATCGACGGCGATATTTTTGAGGCTTCCAACCTGAACCGGCAGCTGCTGGCCACTCCTGAGAACCTTGGCACATTAAAAGCTGAAGCAGCCATGCAAAGAATTCAATTGATCAACCCGGATGTGCAAGTAAACCTTATCAGCGACTTCATTACTCCGGAAAATGCCTCGTTGCACTTAGCCGGCCATGATGTGATTTGCGATGCATTGGATAATATTCCCACACGTAAACTTTTGCAATCAACCGCCGAAAGCTTGAAAATTCCAATTGTTTATGGTGCTATTGCCGGTTGGTATGCCCACATCAGCACAATTTTTCCGGGCGATGGCACCCTGGACAAGCTTTACCCTGAGGAATTTTCGAAAGGCATTGAAACTGAATTGGGAAACCCCTCCTTCACCCCTGCCCTGGCAGCCTCGTTGCAAGTGGCTGAAGCATTGAAGGTAATGCTTGGCAAGCCCGTTGTACTCCAGAACAAGCTCTTGACGATAGACACTTTGGAAATGAAATTCGAGGTGTTTGAATTGTGAGTGCAACTTGGAAGAAGTGCTTAATTTCCCTTACGTGGACTAATTCCGTCTGAAATTGTCAATATTGGTGGTAATGGTAAAATAATTGGGCGAGCCCACCACATGGAAAGACGATCGGGAATAGCTGATATGAAACCTGTTGACTCGAACGCCCAAGCCCCAGCTAAAGCCAACCATGCCCAACTTATCAGGAATTTTCATTTCCTGACGACGCTTGTAATTATAGCTGCCACGTAGAATCAGATTTTTTCCAATGTAAAACTCTCCTCCAAAAATGATATGTCGCATCAGTTGGTCGCCAAAGTTTGCAAATTTATCGCGTTCGCGTCTTTCGCCGGTGATGGGATCGATATTGCCAGCCAGATCAAGCGGATCTTCATATGTAAGATCCCATTTCTGCAAATGGTCATACACCAGCATAAACCTGAAAGGCACATGGTCCAATCGTTTGGATAAACCCAACTGCATGCTAAAAGGCAGGGTAGCCGCTTCGCCGGGTAAAAATGATTTCAATTCCCGGCCAATATTACGGGCAGTGAGGGATACCAGCCATCCGTTCTTGGTTTTATAGGTTCCGGCCACGTCAACAGCCAGGCCAAATGAGTTATAAGATTCGTAAGATGAATTGATGAATTTGAGGTTGGCACCGATAGAAAAGCTTGTATCAAGCTGCCGGCCCCAGCCCAGTGTCAAGGCCATATCGTGTGCCGAAAAAGTAGTGCCATCCTTGCTTCCGCCCTCATCGGCATAGTCGAAACTGCCATAGTTGTAATACTGTAAGCCTGCTGCAAAATTTCCAAGGCCTTCAATAGTGCGGGCATAATTTACCACGCCATAATTAATATCAGCAAAGTAATTAACATAGGCCAAACCCAGGTGGTTATTCATCTGGGGAGTGATTAGTGCCGGATTGTTTAGCGTCAGCGTAACATCACCATCATCAACAGGCACGATGCTTCCACCAAGGGCAGCTGTACGGGCCGAAACGGGCGTGTTTAGAAAATCATAGGCACCGCTCCCACCATTTTGGGCCATGAGTGTGGTAAGGCGCAGTATCCCAAATAGAAGAAAGGCAATAATAAATGCTTTTTTCACAAGCTTAGGCTTTTATTTTTAACAAGTTTTATATCGCGAAAACGACAAAAAAACCAGATTATTGCAAAAACCTATTTTTTATGAGATTTGGCCCATTCTTCGCGGTAATATTTCCGGGGTGCAATCAAGAAGCCATAGTTGTAATAGGCTCGCGGCTTGTGGTGATCAAGGTGGGCAGTTATAGTTGCACGCAGGTACTTATTGCTTAATTTTTGCAAAAAAGGAGCCCTGCCATGCACGAGCACATCGTGAAAAGTGAAATATGCCAGACCATAAAGTGTAATACCGATGCCGATATAGAACTTCCAGTCGAAGCCGGCGGCAGCACCCATATAGGTGAAAAAAATTGCCGGCGATGCAAAAATAATGGCAAACAGATCATTCCATTCAAACTTGCGCCCATCACGGATATGATGATCTTTGTGAAGCACCCACAAAAAACCATGCATGACATATTTATGCGTAAACCAGGCCACGAATTCCATAAAAAAGAAAGCCGCCAAAACCAAAATTGCTGCTAAGTACCAATCCATAGTGAAAATTGTTAATGTTAAAAATTATGCTTTATTTTTAATCAGAAAATGCTGCTCAACGCGGTCAAAGGCAATACGAAACCACACCGTAAATTGTTCCGGATTGGCCTCCATTTCATTTCTGATGTCAGTTAGTTTAGCATAACGATAGTGCTCAACTTCATCTTTGTTAATGGAAGGTAAATCATCAGAATACCCAAAAAAAACATGGTCAAATTCATACTCAGTAAGGCCCTGTCCTACATCGGCTTTGTAAATAAAATCGAACGCTTTGCTAAGCTCACATTGCATACCCATTTCTTCCCTGAGCCTTCTGCTGGTAGCTTGTTGCAAAGTTTCGCCATTGCGGGGGTGGCTGCAACAGGTATTGGTCCACAGGCCGGGCGTATGGTATTTGCTGAGTGCACGTTGCTGCAACAAAAGTTCGCCACGGCTGTTGAACACAAAAACAGAAAAAGCACGATGCAGATGCACCTCAATGTGTGCTTTCATTTTCTCCATCAGGCCAATCTGCTCATCATTTTCATTTACCAGGATTACTTGCTCTTCTTGCATAATCATAATTTTGACCTCAAGTCGTTTATAAGTTTCAATTCGTCATGCGTTGGTTCAGCATATAAGCTTACAAAACTAAGTACTTTAGTCGTAAAATCGCTATCTACGATAGGTATTTTACTTTCGTGCAGATATCTTATGAGTAATTCCCTGTCATCGACGATATTACCGGAGTAGCCCAGAAAATAAGGCGCTTTAACCTGCACACTCAGCCGCAGAAACCTTACCTCCGCATTGGCTGCGTCCATAGCAACTGCTTGCTCAATCAGCTTTCGTCCTTCCCTGAAACGACGCAATTTTCCGGCAGGATTGATGGTGCAATCAGCCGATGAAGCCAGTGCCGTTCCTTTATAGGCGAGATATAGCGCATCCTTACCACGCTCAATTGCATCAAGATAATGGTAAAGATCTGTGGCCAGGCAAGGCCCCTCATCAAACTTAAAAAAGCTGTCGCGGGCATAGCTATGCCAATCATCTGACGGCTGAAATGTGGATAGGTAAAAGAAAATTAGAAGTAGTTTCACTATTCTATAAAAGGTTTAGTTTGTATCGCAGATAGGAAGATACCAGCAGGGCATATTTGGTGCTATTTGGAACCCTTACCCTGTTGTCTTCAAGCAGTTTGCCTGTTTGTAAACGCCTGATTTTCTTAAACAGGTTGTAGTAATAAACATAAGCAACATACACGCCGTAACGGGTGCCGTGGGGCAACATTTTGATGCCTGAAAGGCCATCTTTAAAGTCCTTTTCAATATCAGCCTCTATTTCATCTTTGGTCCTTTTATCAAAATTCTCCATGTCTATTCCTGGAAAATAGGTGCGGCCAAGATGCTTGTAGTCGGAGTGCATATCACGCAGGAAGTTAATTTTTTGAAAAGCAGACCCCAGGCGCATGGCAGGCCTCTTCAGCCTTTTGTAGTTATCTTCATCCCCCTCGGTAAAAACGCGCAGACACATCAAACCTACCACTTCCGCTGAACCGAGGATATAATCTTCAAAAAGCATATGGTTGTATTCGATATCCTCTAAATCCATTTCCATGCTTTTCAAAAAACGGTCGATCAATTCCCATTCAATATTGTATTTGTTTACCGTTTCCTGAAAGCTTTGAAGAATAGGGTTCAGGCTGATGCCGCGATCGATAGCCAGTTTGGTGTCGCGTCTGAACTCGGCCAGCAATTCATCTTTATTATAACTGTGAAAAGTATCAACAATTTCATCTGCCAGTCGTACAAAGCCATAAACAGCATAAATAGGATCGTGAAACCTTGCACTAAAAAGCCTGATGCCCATCGAAAATGATGTGCTGTAAGCACGGGTTGTCATTTTACTGGTACGTCGCGAGATGTGGTCGTAGAGGGCTTTCATTGGCTATAGGATTTTAGATTTTTTCATGATTTCGGAAGCGGCAACCTGCCCTGAAATAATCGCCGGTGGCACACCAGGGCCAGGAATGGTCAGCTGACCTGTGTATAACAGATTACTCAGCTTTTTGTTGAACATAGATGGTTTTAAAATGGCTGTTTGCTTCAACGTATTGGCCAATCCATAGGCATTACCTTTATAAGCATAGTAGTCGGTGGCAAAATCGCGATTGGAATACATGCGTTTGTAAATCACATTTTTGGAAAAAGAAATATCCAATGTCTCCTCTATCCGCTTAACCGAAAAGTCATAATATTGCTGGCGCACTTCGTCGGTATCGGCCAAGCCGGGGGCAACAGGAATCAGAATAAATAGGTTCTCCATTCCGGCAGGAGCTGTTGTTGGATCGGTTTGAGAAGTGCAGCTCAAATAAACAGATGGGTTTTCAGGCCATTGTGGCTGTTCATAAATCTGATGGGCATGCTTTTCAAAATCCTTATTAAAGATTAAAGTATGGTGCTGCATGCCTTTAAGTTTTTTATCTATTCCCAGGAAATAAATTAATGAGCTGGGCGACATGGTTCTCGATTCCCAGTACTTTGGCGAATATTTGCGGTATTCCGGCTCCAATATCTTTTGCTCAATATGATGGTAATCAGCACTGGCGATTACATAATCAGCCTCATACCTGTCTGTTTTGGTTTGAATGGCTGCCACTTTATTTTGCGCATATTCAAAGGAAACAACCTCCTGGTTGTAATGAAACTTTACCCCTAAGGAAAGGGCAAGCCTTTCAAAGCCTTTTACCACCTCGTACATGCCTCCTTTGGGATACCAGGTGCCAAGTATCATATCGC
>JAGYLH010000032.1 GCA_018400955.1 Bacteroidales bacterium | reverse complement strand
ACCCAGCGGGCATTGGCCTGTCGGCAAACTTTAAACCCTTTAATTTCGCTTACAGCCACAGCCGGGAAATTCACATTGAGGCACACCCTGTCGGGCAGGCCGTTTTCCAACACATTGCGTGCAACTGACTCGATAAAGGGACCTGTGTAGCTGAAATCGGCGTCGTGGCTGTAATCGCACAAGCTGAATCCAATGGCCGGTATGCCATCAATGCAAGCCTCGAGCACTGCTGCCATGGTTCCTGAGTAAATTACATTGATGGAAGCATTTGACCCATGGTTAATGCCCGAAACCAACAAATCGGGTTTGCCGCCAAGCACCACCTGCTCGCCTAGTTTTACACAATCAACCGGTGTTCCGTTGCAAACATATTCTTCGTAATCAGCTTCTTTTGTAATAGTTTTCACCCTGAGTGGGGTTTTGATTGTGATGGCATGGCCCATGCCCGACATGGACTGTTCACCGGCCACAACAATCACACGGCCAAGGGGTTTCATCACTTCAATCAATTTTCGCAAACCAGGGGCAAAATAACCGTCATCGTTCGTTATCAAAATAGTTGGTTTGTCAGTCTTCGTTTTTAGGTTCGTCATCTGTTTTTTCTAAGTTAGTAACCCCGGCAGAAACGATGAATTTCATCACCTCTGTAGCCGAAGCGTGAATGGGTTTAATGCTTTCGACAGGCACTATAAATAAATTACCTGACCAGTTGTAAGAGTGGGGCAAATATACGGCAACCTTTTTGTCGGAAATACCCAAAAAACCTAAATCTTTATTGGTGATAAATCCAATCTTCTCTAAATCATTCTCTTTGCTTATTTTAACCAATACAGGTTCGTTAAACCTTTTTTTCTGTCCGACAAAAGCCGAAATCAAATCCTTTACCGAAGTGTAGATGATTTTGACCAATGGGGCACCCGAAAGCATGCGGTCGAAATAGTTCCAAAGGGGTTTAAAAATGATGGTAGAACCCAAAAGGCCTACCAGGGTAATAAATGCAAAAAGCACCACCAGGCCCAGTCCCGGAATATGCACACCGAGCAGTTCGTCAAGATAGTGTATCAACAAACCATCGATATAGTTGAATGTAATAACCAATGCCCAGATGGTGAGCGTAACAGGGGCTAAAAAAAGGAGTCCCTGAAAGAAATAATAAATGGTCTGTTTACCAACTGATTTTTTATTCATATTGTTCATTTACAAATTGTTTCAATTCCTGAAAAAGTTTATGGGCAGGCAAGCCCACCACATTAAAATAGGAGCCGTTGATGGATTCGACACCCACCAAACCAATCCACTCCTGAATGCCATAGGCACCGGCCTTGTCAAAGGGTTTATAATTGTCCACATACCATATTATTTCATCCCTGCTGATGGGGCCAAAATTAACTTCCGTAAGTTCGTAAAAGGCTTTGAGCCGCAACTTGTCTCGCAGGCACACGCCTGTAATTACCTGGTGCTTCCTGCCGGATAAGCTTGTGAGCATGTGCATGGCTTCTTGCTTATCAGTCGCTTTATTGAGTACCTGATCATCAACAAGCACAATGGTATCAGCAGCAATCAGCAAAAAATCAGCAGGCAGTTCATCGGCTGAAAAGGCTTCGGCCTTGCGTTTGCATAAATGCAAAACTATTTCGTGACCGGACAAATGTGCCGGAAATGATTCCTCCGTATCCTTGGTAATAACCTCGAAATCAAGACCCATATCTTTTAGCAAAGCCTGTCGTCTTGGAGATTTTGAAGCCAGAACAACCTTGTGTTTTTTTAAAAGCTCCTGAAGCATGTTTTTAAAGATAAATAAAGGGTATTGAAAGAATGCCAAGCAGCATGAGTATTTTAAGTAAAACAGAAACCTGCCTGAAATGTTTTCTGTCTTCAGCGGTATAAAGTCTTAAAATGACCAAGAGCCCAATCAGGTCAGCACCAAAAAGCGCCCAAAACGGGCCCATTACCTGTCTTTGGAAAAGCACATATTGCCAAAAGGCGATCATGGCAATCAAAATAATCGTCACTGCCAGCGCCAGGTTGCGTGAAGCTGTGCTTCCGTAAACCACAGGGAGGGTTCGGCAACCACAACGTTCATCGCCCTTTATATCTTCTAAATCCTTCACCAGCTCCCTGATAAAGGTGGATATCAAGGACAAACAAGGCATAAGCAAAAACCATGGCTGCCATAAACGGCATTGCCGCATGGCCTCTGCAAAATCAGTTGGTTGGTATAAGGCCTTTCAGCTCGAAAAACCAAACGATAACAACACCCAGTGCCGCGCCCAGGGCAATTATCAGCATTACCAGCAGCAACATGCGTTTGTAGCGTGCCGAATAAAACCACAGCATACCCGAAATCATTACAAATATCAAAGCCAGTTGCAGGCTCTCCACAGCCAGGCTCAAATAAAACCCAATGAGCAGGGCGGTTAAGTTTATGATCAATAAAACGCCTGACGCTTTCGGCAGGGATGATTTTGCCGGCAATCTGTCGGTCGGCTTTGTTAAAGCCATCCACATCCATATCAAAATAATCTCGTTGATGATGTAGCCTGCTGCCGACAACAACACCATCACAAAGGGTGAGCAAGGCAAAATGAAAAGCAGATTGGGGCAAATCAACGCCTGCATAGCCAAAGGAATGGCGATGAGATAATAGCGCACCAGCACCATAAACAACACAATAATCATCAGGTTGGTAAACGAATCAGACGCAAGTATGGGTTCATGATTTTTTATTTTAAACATTCTATCCGTTGGTTTATTCTGGATTGTATCAGAACCAAAAAAGCCAGCAACATAGCAAATGAACATTATTCTCATATTAAAATCCTCTTTACCAATGAAAAGCATCCTGGCTCAGCCATTTGCCCTGCACTTTCAACACTTGCTCGATGATGTCGCGCACACAGCCTTCGCCACCTCCATGATGGCTGATATATTTGCTGATACGTTTGATTTCATCCGAAGCGTCATTTGGACAAACAGGAATGCCCACAGCCATCATTACGTGGTAATCGGGTATATCGTCGCCCATATAAACAATATGCTTTGGGTCCAGGTTTTTTTCCTTGATATAGCGGCTGAAAACCTTAAACTTATCGGCCACACCAAGAAACACATCATCAATTTTCAAGGCTTTAAAACGCGTATGCATTGAAGGCGAATTGCCACCTGAAATGATGGCGATGTTATAACCGAGTTTCACGGCCAATTGCAGCGCATAGCCATCTTTCACATTGGCTGTGCGCAAGGGCTCGCCGTCGTTGTTGAGCACAATTACACCATTGGTCATTACGCCATCATAGTCAAAAATAAAGGTATTAACGTCCTTCAGCAGGGCTTTGTAATTCATGTTTACTTATTAAGTGATTCAATAATTTTCGATGTCAAAAAATCATATACTTTCTGATGATCGGCCCTCCCATCCAGCATTTTCAAATGGGCCTCCAACGTTATTTTATCGTTTCGGGCCGCCGGGCCAGTTTGAGCGTTTTCAGGGCCCAAAGACAGGGCTTTTTCAACTGTTTCGTGCAGCAAGGGTTTCAGCACATCCAGTGTCAGGCCTTCCGCTTTTAAAAGTTCGTCGGCAATACCAAAAAGGTAATTGGGAAAATTGCAGGCAAACACCGCGGCCAGGTGCATCTTTTGGCGCAATTGGCTGTTGGCAAGCGCAACACTGCTACTTAGCTGTCTGGCCAAGGATAATAAACGCTCCTCATTTTCTGTTGAATTGGCTTCAATAAAAAAAGGAATGTTGCTGTAATCCAGCGGGCGACCTTTGGTAAAAGTTTGTAAAGGGTATAAAACACCCACATTTTCACGAAATGGAAGCAGCGCCTCCATCCCCATAAAGCCGGAAGTGTGTGCAACAAGTGTTTTGCCTTCTGGCAATTGCCTGGCTACCTCAGCGACAGCATAATCAGAAACAGCCAGCAAAAAAAGATCCGTCTGGGGGTTTAAATCAGCAAAACTGTCGATACCTTGAGCCCTCACACCATCAGCTATGCAGGCAGCAGCTTGCAAATGTCGCCCGAGTACTTGAACAATCAGGACACCAGCTTGTTTATATGCAGTTGCAAGATGACCTGCAACCTTGCCGGTACCAATAATGGTTATACGATTTATCATAGGTAAAGCCAAAACACTATTTTTGCACGAAAGTACTATTTTCGGATGAAATGTGCACAGAAGCATGTTAAGCTAAAACATTTTGCACCGGGTTTTGTTATTAATAGGCAGCAGACTAAAAAAATCTAACTAAACTAAATGTCAACTTACTCAATAAAGGACCTGGAGCGCTTAACCGGCATCAAAGCCCACACCATCAGGATGTGGGAAAAGCGCTATGAGATAGTCGATCCGGCACGAACCGATTCAAACATTCGCTGGTACAATGACGAAGACCTCAAGAAACTGCTCAATGTTTCAATTTTAAACAGAAACGGCCTAAAAATATCTCACATTGCCCGCCTGACCAATCAACAGCTCAACCAAAAAATACTTGAAGTAATCAGGCCGGGATCTGATTACCTGAGCCAAATTGAAAGCCTGGTTGTTTCCATGATCGAATTGAATGAGGATCGATTTGAAAAAATCCTGAACCATTCCATTATCAAAA
Source organism: Bacteroidales bacterium (assembly GCA_018400955.1). Taxonomy (GTDB): domain Bacteria; phylum Bacteroidota; class Bacteroidia; order Bacteroidales; family F082; genus CALAZZ01. The sequence goes on along the minus strand of JAGYLH010000032.1, from coordinate 30,216 downwards.
TCGGTTTTGAAGACACCCTGTATCATGTAGTGTATCCATTTTTTGAAAAAATTGGTGTGCTTTGGCAAACCGGTGCCATCAACCCGGCACAGGAGCACTTTATTTCGAACCTGATACGCATGAAGCTATGCGTTGCAATCGACAGCTTGCCGATGGTTTCATCTGATACGGCCAAGCGCATTGTTATGTTCCTTCCGGAATGGGAACTCCACGAAATAGGCCTGCTCACATATTATTATATTGCCAAAAAACATGGTTTTAAGGTGATTTATCTGGGCCAGAATGTGCCCCTCACCGACCTGTTTTCAGTTGCGCAAACCATCGAACCCAATTTGTTGGCCACTTATTTTGTTTCGGCTGTAACCAAGCCTGAGATGAAAGTCTATATTGATGAAATCACCAGTCATTTTTCAAAACAGCATGTATTAATTTCCGGCATTCAGGCAGCCGGCATCGACTGGAAACTTGCCGACAATGCACATCTGATGAGTTGTGCCACCGATTTCAAAAAGGCAATTGGGTTGTTTGGGTGAAAACTTTTACAAAGTTTTGAGCAAAATACGGCTATATAAAAACATCAAACAGAGCAAGCTTAAAAGCTTGAACAGCGGCTGGCGTAGTTGTCCCCATTTTTGGACAAAGTTGATTGGGTATAATTTTGATAAAACAGGAAAATAAGATGATTTTATCAGAGAATTATTCTATTTTTACAAACTCTGACAGAGGGGTTTCGATCAATCAACTTAACTGCCATGCCAAACAAAACCAAAAACCAGTTAGCTGCCGAGTTAAAAAAAACAAAAGCTGAGCTCGCTAAACTGCAATCCCGGACATCACACGAACAGAATAGCTGCCACCCAGCTTCATTGGATGAGCATACAACACATATCTCCAAAAACATACCTTTTGCCTATCACATAATGGATGCCAATGCAAACATTATGGAAATTAACACCGCCTGGACAAAGCTGCTGGGTTTTGCCGCAGATGAAATACACGGCAGGTATCTGGGTGATTTTGTACACCAAAATAATACTCAAAAATTCATTGAACTAATTGATCAGCAAGGCTTTGATGCTGAAGCGGATATCCAACTTAACTTCTGGCACAAGGAAAACAAAGAGGTTTCGGTGACGCTAAAATGTTTTAAGGAGTTCGATCATCTAGGAAAATACCTGCGTACGCATTGCATTCTAAACAAAATTGCAGAGCAAGACTGCAAAGATGCTGCCCTTGATGAAAGTAAAAAGCGATTTTATAACCTGCTGCAAAATGTTACCAATGTTGCCATTCAAGGTTATTTATTTGACGGAACCACAACTTATTGGAATAAGACTGCAGAAGCACTCTATGGTTACAAAGCCGAAGAGGCTATTGGCCGCAACTTGATAGACCTGATTATTCCTGATGAAAAACGCAAGGAGGTAAAACAGGCAATAGCCTTGATGGCTCAAACAGGCAACCCAATCCCTTCGGAGGAGCTGCGATTAAAACACAAAAACGGTTCTTACGTAAATGTGTTTTCGAGTCATACCATCCTGAACCTGCCGGGATCACCACCTGAACTGTATTGTATTGACATCGACCTGACAAACCGCTTGCAGGCCGAAAGCAAACTAAAACAGTTCACTGAAAGGAACAAAGCCCTGCTTGAAGCCAATCCCGATGTGATGTTTTTGGTAGATTCGGAGAACCGCATTCTCGATTACCACGCTTCCAACAGGGATGCCCTGTATATTGAACCTGAAGTTTTCTTAGGTAAAAAAGCTGAGGAGGTTTTGCCTGCTGAAGTCGCTAAGCTATTTGTCAACAAGGTAAATCAAGTGTTAACAAACCAAGAACCAACGCAAGCAGCTTATGAACTTCCTATCATGGGGGAACCGCGGCTTTTTGAATCAAGGTTTGTGCCCTGCGGCAAAAACGAAGTCCTTTCAATTGTGCGGGACATAACAGAAAAAGTTGCAGCCGAAAAGGCGCTAAAAGAAAGTGAAACCCGATTCAGGGAAATCCTTGACAATATGCCTGTTTTGTTGAATGCATTTGATGAAAACGGTCATTTTATTGTTTGGAACAAAGCTTGCGAAACCAGCACCGGATACATGGCTGAAGAGATTATTGGAAACCCTGATGCCATGAAATGGCTCTACCCGGAGCCCGAATACCGCCAACAAGTTTGGGAAAACTCATTTAAAAATAATACTGAAGAAAATATTTTTGAATTGGTTGCAAAAAATGGTGAAAAGCGCAGCATAGCCTGGTTCGACACCTACCTGAAACTGCCCTTGCCGGGCTGGGCATCCTGGGGGCTGGGCATTGATGTAACTGAACAAATCAGGGCCAAGAAAGACTTGATAAGCAGCCAGCAAAACTACAAACTATTGCAGGAACTATTCCGCAATATGGCTGATATTATGCCGGATATGGTCTGGGCCAAAGACCTGAACAAGAACTATATTTTTGCCAACCGTTCCATTTGCGAAAACCTGCTCAATGCCAGAGATACGGATGAGCCCATAGGCAAAAATGATATGTATTTTGCACAGCGAGAAAGAGACACCCGCCCAGATGATTCGAGCTGGCACACCTTTGGCGAAATTTGCAGCGACTCTGATTCCATCGTGCTGGAGGCAGGCGAAACGGGTCAATTTGATGAATTTGGCAATGTGAAGGGTAAGTTTTTGTACCTGGATGTGGTAAAAACACCCCTTCGAAATGAAGCCGGTGAAATAATAGGCGTAGTAGGAACAGCCCGTGATGTGACCAAAAACAAACAAGCCGAGAAACAGCTGAAAGATAGTGAAGCGAAGCTCAGTTTGGCCATGAAGGTAGCCAATATGGGGTATTGGCAATTTGATCTGGAAACGAACAAAGTAGAATGGTCAGATGACCACAACCAGCTTTTTGGCATAACTGATCATTCTTTCGGCGGTACTGTAGAAGCCGTTTTGAGCTATGTACACCCTGAGGACAGAACTAACAGCGAAAACATCTTTAAGCAAGCCATTGAACAAGGCAAGCCATACAGTTACCGCTATCGCGTTATGCATCCGGACGGCACAGTCAGGTGGTTATACTCCTATGGTGAATTTATCAAAGACGAGAACAGCAAGCTTACATCCATTTTTGGCATTACCCAGGACATAAGCAAACAAAAGGAAATTGAAGAAAGCCTGTTGTTCGAAACCCGTTTTCGGCAATTATTGATGGATATTTCAGCCCGTTTTATCAATATTCCACTCAACCGGGTTGACGAGGCAGTAAATGAATCGCTTGTTATGATGGGTTTATTCGTGCAGGCTGACCGCTCCTATACTTTTGATTACGACTGGGAAAATGATGTTTGCCACAACACCTATGAATGGTGCAGAGAGGGAATTTCAGCCGAAATCGACAATTTGCAAAACGTTCCGCTGGCCATGATGCGCGCCTGGGTGGTTGCCCACCGGCAGGGCAAGCCCATGTATGTGCCCGATGTGTTCGCTTTGCCGAAAGGTCAGGAAAGGGATATACTTGAACCACAGGGTGTGAAAAGCGTTTTGACAGTCCCTAAGATGGATCAGGACAAATGTATTGGATTTGTGGGCTTTGATTCGGTAAACAACCATCATATGTATTCAGATACGGAACAGCAATTGTTGAAAATTTATGCCCAGCTGCTCACCAATATTAAGCTGCGAATACATACAGAAAAGGAACTGATTGCAGCCAAAGAAAAGGCGGAAGCCAGTGACAAGTTAAAAACGGCTTTTATGCAAAATATTTCCCACGAAATTCGCACGCCTCTCAATCATATAGTTGGTTTTAGCGAAATCCTGATAATGGAAGAAACCTCGCAGGACGAGCGCAATAATGTTTTTGAACATATCAGAAAAGGCAGCAACCGCCTGCTCGATACCGTAACAGACTATATGGATATTTCCCTGCTCGTTACCGGCAATATGATAGTAAACCCGAAAACCACATCAATAGCTAAACTGCTTGAAAAACTCCTGCATCAATTCAGCCCCCATTGTCTGGACAAAGGATTAAGCATAGAACTGATAAAAAACGAACAATCTCCCGATGTAAATCTGAAAACTGACCCTGAATTGCTATACAAACTGCTTGGGCAACTAATCGACAATGCAATAAAATTCACATTTAATGGAGGTGTTGAGTTTGGATATCAGATCAGGGAAAGCTTTGTGGAGTTTTTTGTAAAAGATACCGGAAAGGGAATCGCTGCCGATAAGCTGGAAATTATTTTTGAGCCCTTCAAGCAAGCGGAAACATTTAACACAAGGGGATACGAAGGCAGTGGTTTGGGACTTTCCATTGCCATGGAAATTGGGCATTTGCTGGGAGGCAACATACACTCCGAATCAGTTTACGGCAAAGGATCAACATTTTATTTTTCTTTGCCTTTGGTTCCAACTGAGTCGCTGAGAGCTTCAGCAAAACAAACAGCAAAACCACTAAGCCCAGTAACCAACCCCCTCATTCTGATAGCTGAGGATGACGAAACAAACCTGAAGTATCTCAAACTAATTCTTAAAAAAGCAGGATTCGATACTGTTGGAGCCGGCAATGGCAAAGAAGCCATTGAAAAAATCCGAACTACTCCTGCCATCCAACTTGTGCTGATGGATATTAAAATGCCGGTGATGGACGGGCTTGAAGCTACCAGGCAAATCAAACAAATGTGTCCTCATATACCCGTAATTGCGCTTACAGCCTATGCCCAAGCGGGCGATGAACACAAGGTGTTGCAAGCCGGATGCGATGATTATTTGGCAAAACCCGTTGGCCGCGAAGTCCTTCTGAGTTATGTAAAACGATATGTGAGCAAGCTGTAGCCACGACTGCTTTTGAAATACAAGATCATTACGCTATTCTTTTGATTATATGCCTACTGAATATACTTGATTGGCTTTTTTTGCTAAACAGCGACCGAAAAACAAAAAAAAACGATCGCTTTTAACTTTTTTTATAAATTTGTGGCATTAAGCTCAAATTGCAACAATTATGAAAAACAAATTAAAACAGGGGTGCGGCCATCGTATGGCCAAGGCACCGCCTTAAAACAAATTTATTAGCCCATGCAAACAAACAAAACAAGTCATTCTTCATCCTTATTCTGTTGACCCATTTTATACACCTTTAGTCATTTTGGTGCACCTTGGGATTTATTTACGGCATACCGCCAAAATATTTTAGTTAGATATACTTTGACGGATTTCAACAGAAAATAGATCTATTCCAGCGCTTAGAATATTTCTAAATTCTGGAAAACATTCCGTTTCTTAGCACTTTGTTTGTTTGCTAAAATTGATATTTGTTTAACTAACATACAGTTAAATGTTTTGGTAAGAATTTTGCTATTACTATTTTTTCTATCATATTAAGTGTACACCAATTACTTTAGCAAACAAAACAAATGAAATCAAAGTATTACGAAGCACTAATCAACAAGTCTCCTTTTGGCTTTGCATTGCATCGCATCATGTTAAACGACTATGGACAACCCATTGATTACGAGTTTATCGATGCCAATCCAGCCTACGAAGAACTTACCGGTCTTAAAGTCAACAACATCATCAACCGCAAGGTTACCGATGTATTACCTGAAATAAAGAAGGATGACTTCAATTGGATCGAATTTTACGGAAAAATCGCCCTGCATGGAGGCGAGGAAGTGTTTGAACAGTATTCGGAATCGCTAAAAAGATGGTATAAAGTACAAGTATATTCACCTGAAGAAAACCAATTTGCAACGGTTTTTGTAGATATAACCGAGCAAAAGCTTAACGAACAGCGCTATCAAGGCCTGGTTGAATCCCAAAACGACCTCATCGTCCGGGTTGACGCAAACAACCGCTTTACCTTTGTAAACAAAGCCTATTGCGAAACCTTCGGGAAAAGCAGTAATGAACTGCTTGGCAGCGACTTTTTTCCCCTTATTCATGAGGACGACAGGAAAGCCACTGTCGAAGCAATGGAAAAACTACAAGTGCCGCCTTACCGTTGCTACCTCGAGCAGCGTGCCATGACGGTAAACGGCTGGCGATGGCTGGCATGGGAAGACAGCGCGATCCGTGATAAAAACGGAAAAATTATTGAGATACAGGGCGTTGGCCGCGATATTACCGAGCTTAAAGAAAAAGAAGAAGCCCTGCAAAAACAGGCAGCCAGTTTGCACACTTTGCTTTCGCACACACCTGCAATTATCTACGTCTATAAGTTGAAAAAAGGCGTTCCAGATATACATTACATCAACGAAAATGTAAAACAAGTACTTGGTTACAGCCCAGACGAATTCATCCATAATTTTGAATTGTGGAAGAGCTGCATACATCCGGATGACTACGCATTGCTGTCTGAAAAGCTGGGGCAGAAGATTGACAAAATTGTACCAGGCAGCGAAACATACAATGAATACCGCTTTAAAGACAAATCCGGCAACTACCATTGGTTGTCCGACCGGCAAAAAACCATAGTGAACAAGGAAGGCGAAATAGAATTCACTGGTGCCTGGGTTGATATTACCCGCGATAAGGAAGCTTTAGAAAAATTGCACAACTATCAGCGACGGCTTTCGCTGGCACAAAACTTCGCTAAGGCTGGTTCGTGGGAATATGATATTGACAATGAAACACTCGTTTGGTCGCCTGAATGCGAAGCACTTTTCGGACTCGACAAAGGCAGCTTCGAGGGCAGCTTTGCGGCTTTTCTTGAGCGCGTTCATCCCGACGACAGAGATTATGTGGTGCAGACCAATGCCCCTATTGTGGACCTCAAAGAGGGCATCTCCCTTGACTACGAGCACCGTATTGTAACTGCAAAAGGCGAAACCCGCTGGGTAAAGGAATCGGCAGGTGTTGTGAGGGATGCCGAAGGAAAAGCATCCCACATTATTGGACTGATGATGGACATCACCGAACGCAAAATGGCCGAAAATGCCATGGAAAACGAGAAAAAACTCCGTGACATTGTTGACAATATAGAAGGCATTTTCTGGCTGCGCTCGGCCGACCGTTTTGATATGCTTTATGTAAGCCCGGCCTATGAGGAAATATTTGGGATGAGCTGCGAAAGCCTCTACGAAAACCCGGCAGCCTTTGTTGATGCCGTGCACCCCGAGGACAGCGAAAGAATCAAAAAGGCTTATGAAAAATTCATGAAAACAGGTGTTTTCAAACAGGAATACCGCATAATCAGGCCGGATGGTGCCATGCGCTGGATTGCTACACGCGCCTTCCCGGTGAAAAATGATACGGGCGAGGTGATACGCTATGCAGGCATTTCTGAAGACACCACCAAACGCAAACTGACCGAGCAATCCGAACGCGAAAAAACCAATAACCTGAATGCCACTATCGCTGCCTTGCCAGATATGCTCTTCTTTATGTCGAAAGACGGCACCTATCTTGATGTGCAAAGCTCCGAGCCCGAAAAACTGCTGGCCCCCAAAGAAACCATCATTGGCCGAAAAATTGGTGAGTTCTTCAATGAAAATGAAACCGCCAAACAATTGCAGCTTTACAAAGAATGTATTGAAGAACAAGCCTTAAAAACCCATGACTACAGCATCGAAATCGATGGCCAAAGCCAGTATTTCGAAGCCCGCTTAAGTCCGGTTGACGACCAAAAGCTACTGGCCATAGTGCGCGATGTAACAAAGGAGAAAATCAAAGAGGATGAGCTTGTTTTTCAAACAAAGCTGCAAAAAATGCTCATGGAAATATCCAAAACTTATATCGACCTGAAAACCGACAAGCTGGATGAAGCCATCAACAATTCGCTTTGTGAGCTGGGCAGCTTTATGCAGGCCGATCGTTGCTATATTTTTGAGCACGACTACGAGCTGAAAGTTACCAACAACACCTATGAATGGTGTGCCGACAACATTGATCCACAAATTGATCAATTAAAAAATGTACCTTTTGAACTCTTTACGGAATGGCTTGAGGCCCACCAAAAAGGCGAAAGTTTCAACATACCTGATGTACTGGGCCTGCCGGAGGGACACAGCCTCAGGGAAATTCTCGAACCACAGGGCATCAAAAGCCTGATTTCTGTTCCTATAATCGAACAGGGCATCTGTACCGGATTTATTGGGTTCGATTCGGTTCGTAAACACCATAATTACACCGAAACAGAGGAAATCCTCCTAAAGGTATTTATAAAATTGCTTGTGAGCGTCAAAAACCGTATGGCCAATGAAAGGTCTCTTACCGAAAGTGAAATAAAATTCGAGACCGTTTTCAAAACCAGCCCCTATGGCATTATCCTCTCACGGCCTGATGATGGTAAATTGATCGAGGTAAACGATATCTTTTTGGAAATAACCGGATATACCCGCAAAGAAGCTCTGGGTAAAACCGCCATGGAACTCAACCTTTGGGACAACCCCAGCGACCGGCAAGAAGTTTTTGATGTAGTTGCAGGCAAAGGAAAACTTCTGGCAAAAGAAATAACGTTTCGCAACAAATATGGGCATAAAATTATTGGCCTGCTCTCAGCCCAACTTATCACACTCAGCCAGGAACAAGTTTTGCTCACAAGTGTCAACGATATTTCCGAAAGAAAGCAGGCTTACGAACTTATTCGAAAAAATGAAGAACGTTTTCAACAAATTACTGAAACCAGTCAGGTAGTAATTTGGGAAACTGACACCCGTGGAATGCTCACCTACGTGAGCCCTATGGCGAAAACAATTTGGGGCTATGAGCCCGAAGAGCTTGTAAACAAGGTCAATTATTTTGACCTTCACCCGCAGCAAGGGCGGGCAGAATACAAAAGCAAGACTTTGGAACTATTGGAAAAAAACAATTTGTTCAGGGATTTTACAAACCCCATTCAAAAACCCGATGGCAGCATCATTTGGGTGGTTACAAACGGGCTAAGTGTATTGGATCAGGATGGCAAAACAGTTGCATTCAGGGGTTCTGATCAGGACATCACCGAACAGAAAAAACTATTTACAGAACTGGTCCAGGCAAAAGAAAAAGCCGAAGAAAGCAACCATCTGAAATCTGCTTTTTTGGCAACCATCAGCCACGAACTGCGCACCCCGCTCAACCACGTGCTTGGGTTTAGTTCGCTCATAATGGATATGAGTGAGGAGGAAGAAACCAGGCAATTTGCCACCATGATTAACAAAAGCGGCACCGACTTTTTGGCCATGATCGAAGACATCTTCAACCTGGCCTTGGTGGAACAGTCTTCTATCAATACACGAATGTCAACCTTCAGGGGCACAGAGCTCTATATGGAGGCCAAAAGCAATTTGCATGAAATTCTGCATCACGCAGGAAAAAATGATCACATAAAGCTTGAGTTCAGGCCCGAACCGGCACTGCTAACAGCTTTCATCACCAGCGACAGGCAAAAAATCAATCAGGTGTTGACCAATCTGTTCAAAAACGCGGTGAAGTTTACCCAAAGAGGAAGTATAGAATTCGGATTCTTTGCAGAGCAAGATGCCCAAATAACCTTTTATGTGAAAGACACAGGCATTGGTATAGCTGAAGACCAAAAAGAAGTTATTTTTGAATTTTTCAGGCAATTGGAAGATGCTCAAACACGGATGCATGACGGCCTTGGTATAGGCCTGGCCATTTCGGCAAGAATTGCAGAAGCCTTGGGTGCTAAATTCCGCATCGAATCTGAACCGGGCGTTGGTTCGTGCTTTTACTTTACTGTTCCTGTAAGTGTGTCAGGACAATCAACACATGAACAGCATGCAGCCAAAGATGATGAACTTGATTTACATGACTCAACACTCTTGATTGTTGAAGACGATGAATCCAGCAGGATGCTGATTGCCAATTTGCTTAAAAAAACCAACGCAAGAATTCTCCTTGCTGAAAACGGGAAAAAGGCCTTGCTAATGTTGGAACAACACCCCGATACAAAACTGGTGCTGATGGACCTGAAAATGCCGGTGATGGATGGCTATGAAGCTACAAAAATCATCAAGGCACAAAACCCAAATCTTCCTGTAATTGCACTAACAGCTTATGCCCTGGCAAGCGAAAAACCAAAAGCCTTTGAAGCCGGTTGCGATGCCATTGTAACCAAACCTGTGAACAAACAGGCATTGCTAAAAGAACTCAAACGCTTTATTTCCTGATTAATAAAAACAGCAATCCCTTCTAAAATGAATCAAAACCACTACAAAACCCTAATCGAGCAATCCACTTTTGGTTTTGCACGCCTGAAAGTTAATCTAAACAGCTCTGACAGCACCTACGATTTTGAGATTGAAGAAGTAAACCCAGCTTTTGAAACCATAACAGGGGTTTCAGAAAAGCTGGCAACAGGAGCCGGGTTGAACGTGTTTTTTGATGATAACCCCGACGAAGCAGCACAAAAACAAGCACTTTTCAGGCAGTTGTTGTTGGAAAATAAAAGTGTTGAAACCGAATTATTTGCACATAAGCTCGACCGCTGGTTAAGGATTTCGGCAAGCCCGGCAGGGCAAAGCCATATCGACCTGTTATTTTCTGACATTACTCCCCGCAAACAGGCCGAAGATAAGTTTGCCACTGCTTTCAGGCTGGCACCACACACTATGACGCTGACAGATGTTGAAACCGGCAAGCTTGTGGATGTGAACGATGCTTTTCTGAAAGTTACGGGATACAGTCACGAGCATGTTATTGGCAAATCAGCCACAGAGCTTGGGTTGTGGACCAACCCCTCCGACCGCGACAAGGTGATTGCCGACCTGAAAAAAGGCCAGGAGGTAAGGGTTCGGGAATATATGTTCAAAAACTGCAAGGGCGAGCAACTGCATGGTTTGTACAGTGCTTCAGTCATACACATCAACAACAAACCCCATATACTCACAAGTATTGAGGACATCACCGAAAGAAAAAATGCACAGCTTGCGTTGGAAGCCGAACACAAAAAAATGAACGCTTTGGTGGCTGCCATGCCCGATATGATTTTTATCCAGCGAAAAGATGGCACAACCCTCGAAATGTATGGTGCAAAACCTGAGCTGCTCATTGCCCCCCCCGAAAAAATCATTGGCTGCTCCATCCGCGATATTTTTTCAAAGGAAGAATACGAAAGGCACATCAGCACCTATGAAACCTGCCTGCGCGAAGGCACAACTGCAAGCATCGAATTTGAGCTGGATATCAATGATGAAAAGATGTTCTTCGAGTCACGCATCAGCCCACTTGACGAAAACCGCCTGCTCACTGTGGTGCAAAACATCACTGAAACAAAAAACATGCAGGAAACCATCAAGGAGGAACTGGCCTACAGAAACTTTCTTTTTGAAAGCGACCGCGAAGGTTTGCTGATCATGAACAACGACCACCAGGTTATTGATGCAAACAATAAAATATGCGAAATGCTTGGCTACAGCTACGAAGAAGTGCTTCAGCTTTTCACATGGGATTTAGACGCTTTAAACAGCCGAGAAAAAATCCTCTCCAATTTTGACAACTCCCGGGATGTGGATACGCGTTTTGAATCCTTGCACCAGCGAAAAGACGGCAGCACCTATAATGTAGAAGTAAGTGCGCGTAGTTTCTGGTGGAAGAATGAGCGCTTGGTGTTTTGTGCATGCCGCGACATCAGCGACCGCAAAAAATTAGAAAGGCAAACCATAGAAGCCAAAAACCTGGCCGAAACCAACCACAAACGTTTTGAGGAAATTGCTGCACACACAGGTGAGTTTATCTGGGAGGGGGATGCAGATGGCTTATACACCTACGCCAATTCGGCCTGCCAAAGCATTTTGGGTTATAGCCCGGTAGAAATAGTTGGCAAAATGACCTTTGCCGATCTGTTGCATGAAAAAGAAAGGGATATTGTTGTTAAAACCTTTGAAGAACTTGCTGCACAAAAATCCCCGATAGTTAATCTCGAAAACACCATGATCGGCAAGGATGGGCGAACAGTTTATGCCGTTACCAATGGTATTCCCATGATTGGCGAGGATGGTCAATTGATCGGTTACCGGGGTTCGGACCGCGATATAACCAAACAATATGAGGCCGAAGCAAAACTAAAGGATAGCGAAAACAAATTCCGCATGCTGGTCGAAAATGTCAGCGATGTATTGTTTACCCTGAAACCGGACGGCACCATCAGTTATATGAGCCCGGCAGTTAAAAACCTCTCAGGCTTTGAAGCTGATGACTATGTGGGCAAGCACTTTTCAATGTTTATCTACAAAGACGACCTGGAAGGCGTTGCCTACGATTTTGAGCAATTAAGAACGGGCAACTACTACCCCTCTGAATACCGCATCAACACCAAACACGGGAATGAAGTGTGGGTGAGGAGCTCAACCAAGGCGGTGAACGAAAACACTTATTCGGGCATTGCACGCGATATTACCAGTGAGAAAGAAGCAGTAAAAGCGCTTAAAGACAGCGAAGCCCAATACCGCATGCTCTTCAATGCCAATTTGGACAGCCTTTCGATTGTTTATATTGAGCCTGACGGAGGTGTTTCCAATTTTGTGGAAATAAATGATGCCGGTGCAAACATTATTGGCTTCTCCAGAGAAGAACTTTTACGCAAAAGTCCGTCAGATATAGAAGTGGGCACCAGTACCGAAGAAGTTGGTGAACGCATTAAACAACTTCAAGAGAGTGGCATGGCTGTTTTTGAAACAATCATGCGCAACAAAAAAGGCGAAAACCGCAGTTTGGAGGTCAAGGCCATACTGATCAATTACAGAAACAGACCTGCTATTTTAAATATTTCGCGCGACATTACCGAGCGAAAAAAAACTGAAGAAGCCTTGATACAGTCCAACAATGTGGTTGAAAATGTGCAAATAGGCCTGTATATTTACCATTTGGAAGAAATTAGTAATGACAGGACACTTCGGTTGAAATATGCCAATCCTGCAACAGAGCAGATGACAGGAATCAAAGCTGCTGATGTTGTAGGTAACACACTTGACGAAAACTTTCCTTTATTGCGCGACTTGAATCTACCCCAAAGGTATGCCGAGGTTGTCAGAAGCCGCAAGGCACAAACATTTGAGGATATATTATATAGTGATGACCGCATAATGCAGGCTTGTTTTTCGGTCAAAGCATTTCCTTTGCCAAACAATCACCTTGGGGTTGCATTTGAAGATATCACCAGAAAAGTTGCCGATCAACAAGCAATTGAAACAAGCAATGCACGCTTGAAAGAAGCCCAGCAGGTTGGGAATGTGGGCAGCTGGGATTATGACCTGATAAATGAAAAGTTAACATGGAGTGAGCAGACGTATCACATTTATGGCCAATCCCCTGAACGTTTTATTGCAACATTTGAAAGCGTAGTTGCACATTACCCGGAAGAAGACAGGCAAGCCGTTCACGAGGCCTTCAATAAATCATTGGAGGAGCGGAGCGAACTGCGCATTGACCACAGGATAATTACCGAAAGCGGCGAAATCAGGTATGTGCAGGAGATAGGCAAATTGGTAATGTCCGAAACCGGTGAACCATTGCGTATGATAGGATTGGTGATGGATATTACCGAGCGAAAAAAAGCCGAAATCGCCCTAAAAGAAAGCGAGATATTTGCCTTTACAGTGGCCAACAGCACCCCTGCCCTGCTCTATATCTACAACATTGAAAAACAGCAAAATATTTGGTCAAACGAAGCCCATAAAAAATATTTCTCAAACATTTTTGATGACACTTCGGGGCTGTATTCATCCGATATTGAAAAAATCATTCATCCGGATGATTTCAGGCATATACTAGCTTTGCTTCACGATTTGCTTACTGACAGCAATAAGCAGCAACTAAGAACCGAGCTACGTGCAGGCACCAAAGGCAATTGGAGCTGGATGAATTTGATGCTTTCAAAATTTAAAACAGACGAAAACGGGAACACCATTGAAATATTGGGTGCCTTGTTTGATATTGACGAACGCAAAAAAGCCGAAGAAGAGCTTATGCTGAAAAACAGCAATACAGCATTCCTGAACGAAATGGCCATTAAATTGGCCAATATTCAATTAAGCACTGATATTGGTAAGGCGATAATTCCCGACATAAAAAAACATACCGGTGCCATTTATGCGATGCATACCCATTTCGACCATGAAAAACATGCCTTTTTAATCAAACATATTGAAGCGGATAGCAAAATTATCAATGCTGTGATGAAAATAGCAGGTGAGGAAATTTTAAACAAACCCTCGAAGCTAAGTATAGAAAACTACCGAAAAGTGTCTGTAAGCAATGTGGATGTTTACCGTTCGATAAATGAACTCACTTTTGGTGATGTGCCTGAAATTGTGAGCAAGGCCATTGGTGCCATTACAGGCGTTACGCAGATTTACGGCCTGATACATGTCGTGGGGGATAAAATTTACGGGGGCACCGTATTAGGCTTTGGCAAAAATCAGCCACTGCCGTCAGAGGATATGTTGCGGTCATACGCCTACCTGATGGCCATTACCTTGCGCCGGAACTTTGCCGAACAGGAACTGATCAAAGCCAAGGAAGCCGCTGAAGAAAGCAACCGCCTCAAATCAGCTTTTCTGGCTTCTATAAGCCACGAACTGCGCACTCCCCTAAACCATGTAATTGGTTTTAGCGACTTGATTAAAAGCGAAGTAACCGATCCTGAAATACATAAATATGCATCTATCATCTTCGACAGCGGCACGAATTTTCTAACCATGATCGAAGACATTCTGGCACTCGCTCTTTCCGAACAAACAGAAATCAAGCTCAGAATGCAAAGTTTTAAAGGCATGGACCTGTTTTTAGAAAACAGGAACTTGCTGCACGAAATATTGCACAATTCAGGAAAAACAGAGGATATAAAACTGTATTTCAAGCCGGAAGCAAGTGTATTGGCTTCGTTGTTTACAAGCGACAGGCTAAAAATTAATCAGGTACTGACCAATTTGTTTAAAAATGCTGTTAAATATACACATAAGGGTAGCATCACATTTGGCATGCGACAAGAAGATGAAGAAACACTTATGCTTTATGTTACAGATACTGGTATAGGTATTGCAAAAGATAAACTTGACATTATTTTTGATTTTTTCCGACAAGGCGATGATACACACACCAGGCTTTATGGAGGCTTGGGCCTGGGCCTGGCCATATCGCAGCGAATTGCCAACATTATGGGGGCAAGCCTAAGTGTAAAGTCAAACCTGGGTGAGGGAAGTACCTTCTATTTTTCGATACCCGTTGGCTTTATAGGAGATATGGGGACTTATGAAAAAGATCACAATCAAACAAAACTGCCTGATTTGCGAAATCACACCCTGCTCATAGCCGAAGATGACGAAGACAGCATGATGATGATTACCACCCTATTGAAGTCAACCAAAGCAAAATTACTGTGTGCTTCAAACGGACAGGAAGCAGTCAGCATTTTCGAACAAAACATGGATATTGAACTGGTTTTAATGGATATTAAAATGCCTGTTATGGATGGCTTACAGGCCACACGCATTATTAAATCGCGCAAGCCGGCATTGCCTGTTATTGCGCTAACAGCTTATGCGCTGGCCAAAGAGAAAGCAGGCATTAAGGATGCAGGCTGCGACTCGATCGTGACGAAGCCCATAAATAAAACAGTTTTATTTAATGCGATAAATAAATATATTGGTTAATTTGCGGCTTCAATTTTGATGTAACAGCAAAACCATGCGCACTAAACTCACATTGGAACAACACCAAATACTGTTTGGCCAACTCCCTTTTGGCTATGCCTACCACAAAATCATCCTGGATGAAAAAGGCAAACCCAACGACTATATTTTTCTTGATGTGAATCCTGTTTTTGAACAGATTACAGGCAAAACACTGGCCGAAATTTCAGGTAAACCTGTATCTGAGGTTTTTCCTGGCATAAAATCTGAAACTTTCAACTGGATTGAGTTTTATGGTGAAGTAGCCATACATGGCCAATCAAAGACAACAGAGCAATTTTCTGAGGCCCTGAATCGCTGGTACAGAATTTTCGCATCTTCGTTTGAGGCAGGCCATTTTTTTACCGTATTCACAGACATAACGTCTGAAAAAGCGTATGAAAGTAAATTGCAGGAAAGCGAAGAAAAATTTGCTGTTGCTTTTCATAAGGCACCATTCACCATGGCGTTAACAGATGTAAATACAGGTCGCATAGAGGAAGTGAATGATGCTTTTGCTAAAATATTGGGCTACACCAGGAAAGAACTCATTGGAAAACAAACTGTTGACCTGGGATTATGGGCCAACCCAAACGACCGGGACGCTGTATTGAAGGAGCTGATGGAAGGTCGTTCAGTTTTTGAAAAAGAAATACCAATCCGTAAAAAAACGGGCGAAATAATCAATGGCTTGTTCTCCGCAAGCATTATCCAAATCAACAACAAACCCTATATTTTATCCACCAACGAAGATATAACAGCAAGTAAAAAAACAGAACAAGCCTTGCGCGAAAGCGAGGAAAAATTTGCACGGGCCTTTCAGCTCGCCCCTTTCTCCATAACACTCACCGACGGGCAAACTGAACATATTGTTGAAGTAAACGAAGCCTTTACAAAATCAACAGGCTACAGCCGCAAAGAAGTTCTGAACAAATCCTCTGCAAGCTTGCATCTCTGGGCAAAAGAGGAAGACCGCAAACAGGTTATTAGCGATCTTTTACAGGGCAAGCCGGTACTTGGCAGGGAGTACGAATTCGTTAACAAAGACGGCAGCCGGGTTTTTGGTTCCTTTTCAGCCACGGTAATTTCGATTAATGACAGGCCCTATGTGCTGGGAAGTATTGAGGACATCACCGAAAAAACCTTGCTGCGTCAAAAGCTTGGCAAGGAGCTTGCTTTCAGGCAATATCTTTTCGACAACTCCAAAGATGGTTATGTACTAATCAATAATGAATACAAGGTGGTGGATACCAATGCCAAATTCCGCCAAATGTCAGGCTATAGCAGCGATGAACTAACAAAACGCTATTTTTGGGAAATAGATGCCATGCTCACCGAACAGGATATGCGCAATATGTTTGACCCGGAGGAAGGTTTTGTAAGTGCATACCAAACCAAACACCGCAACAGCGAGGGTGTTTTATACGACGTTGAAGTAAATGCCTGGGGCTTTTTATGGAAAGGCGAAAAAATCGTCTTTTGCACCTGTCGCGATATCAGTGCCCAAAAATTCAAAACCAACAAGCTGCTCGGCATCGAAAGGCGGTACGAAAACCTGCTTGAAAACCTGAATGGTGTGTTGTTTGAATTGGCATCGGACGGAACTATATTGTATATCAGTAGTTTAATTAAGGAAATGGCAGGTTACGAAGCCGAAGAGTGCCTTCACAAGCATTTTAATGAGCTTTTCCATCCCGAAGACCAGCCTCTGTTGATACATGATTTTGAACAACTTCAACAAGGCATTGAGTACCCCTCCGATTACAGGGCCATGACCAAAAACGGAAAAGTAATTTGGGTGCGCTGCATGGCCAAACGGGCAGAGGAAACAGCCAGCCAGGTTCGATACAGAGGTGTGGTTCAAAATATTACGCAGCTAAAAGAAACAGAAGCAAAATTGCGTGAAGCAGAACAAAAACTCAGCGCCCTGCTGGATGGCTGAGCAATTACCCATTACCACAAAAAATAAAGTTCATGAAAATCCGCTTGCTTATTTTGCTGATTCTGTTTGCGCATCAGAGCATGGCGCAAAAATACAATACAAATACACCCTGGGATAGCCTCCGCAACCGCAACTATCCTGCCTGGTTTCAGGAAGCCAAATTGGGAATATTCATACACTGGGGCGTCTATTCCGTTCCTTCCTACAGCGGTCCCGAAGCTTATGCCGAATGGTTTTTGCGTGGCCTGCATGCCAATGATTCATTGCGCATTCAATTTATGCGCCAAAATTTTGGCGAGGATTTTAGCTATAAGGATTTTGCACCGTTATGGAAAGCCGAACTGTTTGATGCCAATGAGTGGGCAGAGTTGTTTGAAAAAGCAGGTGCCAGGTATATGATTTTGGTGGCCAAACACCATGATGGCTATTGCTTGTGGCCCAGTGAACACGCCCCGCAGTGGAACAGCCAATATTTTCAGGGGCGCGATTTTGTGGGCGAAATTGCAGAAGCCGTTCGCAAACGCAATATACGTTTCGGGCTTTACTACAGCCTGGCCGAATGGAACAATCCGCTCCATCGCTGGTACACCGACCCGCACGAAGCCATTCAGCCTTATGTGGAGCAACATATGATTCCACAATTTAAAGAGCTGGTTGGCACCTACAAACCTGACTTGCTTTTTGCTGATGGCGAATGGTTCAACTCAGCCGAAGAATGGCATGCCCGCGAACTTATTTCATGGTATTATCAGCTTGTGGGCGACGAAGCCATTGTGAACGACCGCTGGGGACATGGCAGTGATATTGGTTTTATCACTCCCGAATACAGTTCCGGGGGCATCACAACCGACAGGCCCTGGGCAGAAGTGAGGGGCCTGGGCCGCTCATTTGGGCTCAACCGCAACGAAAAACTGGATGCCTATATGACGCCTCGCGATCTGATACATCTTTTTGTTCGCACCGTTGCACACGGCGGCGGCCTGATCATCAATGTGGGCCCTGCTGCCGATGGGCAAATACCCTTGCTGCAGCAGGAAAGGCTTATCAAACTGGGGCAGTGGGTAAGTCTGAACGAAGAAGCCATTTACGGTGCGAAAGCATGGACAAAAAGCGGGGAAGAAAAGCAGGTTGTTCTGCAAAGGACCGACCCGCAAATCAATTTCAACTGGGTGCGCAATTCGCCCGGATACCCCATAATGGAAGACCATTTTACAGCCGAATGGAAAGGTTATTTACGCCCTGTTATCAGCGACAAATACACTTTTTCGGCACAAGCGGATGATGGAATGCGGATGTATATAAATGGAAAATTGGTATTGGATTTATGGGAAAACGCAACAGCGTCGTCCGACTCACAGGCCATGCGCGAAACACAAGATAATAAGCCTTCCGGAGAAGTGTGGCTGGAAAAGGACAGCACCTATGCTATCCACATCGAATACTACGAAAGCCAACAAAATGCTTCTATCAGCCTTTTTTGGGAATCAGCTGCACAGCCAAAGGTTGTTATCCCCCAAAGCGCCTTGTATAGCCAAGCCGATCTTGATGAAGGTGACGGCTTGCTGGCCACCTATGCCTCTATGCGCCAATACCTGGCCTATACCCATAACCACGGAAATTTGTATGCCATTGCCTTCGAATGGCCCGGAAAACTGCTTGCATTGCCCATTCCCGCCCCAAAAAGCGGGACAAAGATTCACCTGCTGGGTTATGAAAAGCCACTCGAATGGACTTACGAAAACGATCGCTTGCTGATCGATCTCAGCCCTATAACATACAACGACATGCCCGGACATAATGCCTGGACATTTAGAATCGAAAACTATGAATAAAACACTGCTTGGCATTTCCATCATGCTGCTTTTTACTTTTTGCAGTGAAAAGCTGATAAGCCAGCATAACCAGCTTATCCCACAACCCGTTGCCATAACTTTTGGCGAAGGCTTTTTTGAACTTGAAAAGCAAAATATTGTTTCGGTCGGAGATCACAACCTGCATGATTTGGCCACCTATGCCGCCGATTTATGGACCTCCACCAGCCGGTTGTCATTCCAATTGCAAAACACAGCCAAAACTGAACATGTAAATGGCATTCATCTGGCCCTGCTGGAAAGCTATAATGACACATTAGGCGACGAAGGCTATCAGATTCGCATTACAAACCGATTGGTGGCGTTGACAGCCAATACAGCAAGCGGTCTTTTTTATGCTGTGCACACCTTGAACCATTTAATTTTTACAGCAGAAAACAACCATTTAAAATCTTGTAATATAATTGATTACCCCCGATTCGATTACCGTGGCCTGCACCTGGATGTTTCACGGCACTTTATGCCCATTGGGTTTATTTACACCCTGCTGGATTATATGGCCATGCACAAGCTCAATGTTTTTCATTGGCACCTTGTGGACGATCAGGGTTGGCGGCTTGAAATAAAAAAATACCCCAAACTCGCCAAAACCGGTGCCTGGCGCGTGCCCATGCATGACCGCCACTGGAACGACAGGCCCTTGATAAATGATCCTGAAAATGCCACTTATGGTGGCTATTACACGCAGGATGAAATAAAAGACGTGGTCAGTTATGCCGCAGCACGAAATATCACCATCATCCCCGAAATAGAAATGCCGGCCCATGTGATGTCGGCCCTGGCAGCTTATCCCCAATTGTCGTGCACTGGCGAAAACCTGGGCGTGCCACCGGGCGGTGTTTGGCCAATTACCCATATTTATTGTGCCGGCAACGACAGCACCTTTGTTTTTCTGGAAGATGTGTTGCACGAAGTGATGGCGCTTTTTCCTTCCGAATTTATTCATATCGGTGGCGATGAGGCTGACAAAACCAATTGGAAATCTTGCACCAAGTGCCAGAATCGTATGACTGATGAAGGGCTTGATTCAGAAGACAAATTGCAGTCATACTTTATCCATAGAATCGAAAAATTCCTCAACGCCCAGGGCCGTAAACTGATTGGATGGGACGAAATACTCGAAGGCGGATTGCCCCCCAATGCCGCTGTGATGTCGTGGCGTGGCGAAAAAGGGGGGATTGAAGCAGCACAGATGGGCCATCAGGTGGTGATGACCCCCGGTAGCCATTGCTATTTTGATCATTACCAAGGAGATCCGTCCATTGAACCACTCGCTATCGGCGGCTATACAACGCTGGCCAAAGTATATGCTTATGAGCCCATTCCTGAAGAATTGAATGCAGACGAGGCCAATTTGGTGCTGGGTGCGCAGGCGAATGTGTGGACAGAATATATGCCAACACCCTCACAGGTGGAGTATATGGTTTTTCCCCGGCTGGCAGCCCTGTCCGAAGTGCTTTGGTCACCAAAAGAGGCCAGGGACTGGGGCGATTTTTCCAGGAGAATGCAAACCCAATACAAACGTTACGACAGCCTGGGCATCAACTATGCCCTGAGTGCCTTTCAGGTGCAGTCTAAAGCAACAATCGATTCGGATGATAAATACTTATCCATAGAATTGCATACCGAAACACACGAACCCGAAATACGTTACACCCTCGATGGCAGCAACCCGACTGTCCAGTCAGCTTTGTATGAAGGGCCGATTCAACTCAAATCAAGTGCACAACTAAAAGCAGCGGTTTTTATGGAAGGCCAATCCATGCAACAGGTTTTGACACGTAATTTTGACCTGCACAAAGCCTTTGGTATTGCTGCATATTTAAAATACCCCTACAGCAGCAGCTATGACGGGGGCGGCATTTTTGGGCTGACAGATGGAATTAGCGGAAGCAGTGCCCATAATGATGGCTATTGGTCCGGCTTTCGCGAAGTGGATATGGTGGCCACAATAGATTTGGGCAAAATACAGCCGGTTGAAACAATTTCCGTGGATGCCCTGCAAGATGCAGGCTCCTGGATTTTCTTTCCTGAAGTTGTAACATTCGAGGGTTCAGCAGATGGCGAGCATTATAAACAGCTCGATCAGGTGGCCAACACCATCCCAATGGATGAGAAAGGAAAGCTAACCCAACAATTTTCGGCGAGCTTCGAAGTGGAGGATTTGCGTTATATCAGGATCAGGATGAAAAATATAGGCGAATGCCCTGCGGGCCATAGTGGCGAGGGCCAAGCTGCATGGCTTTTTGTAAGTGAAGTAATTGTTTACTAAATCGGTTTAGATTTTTTATACCTTTGCGCTGAATATGGCAAAGAAAATATCACTGGCCGACATCGCCAGCAGTCTCGGAGTGTCCAAAACACTTGTATCCCTTGTAGTTAACAACAAGGGCGATGCCCATGGCATCAGCAAGGAAACCCAGAAAAAAGTAAGGGAAAAAATCAGGGAGCTCAAATACCAGCCCAACGAATTGGCGCGGGGGTTCCGCATGGGTAAAACAAATACCATCGGTTTGATCGTTTCGGATATATCCAACCGCTTTTATGCCAAAATTGCACGCAATATCGAAGACTACGCCTGGCAACATGGCTACACCGTAATCATTTGCAGTACCGATGAGCAGGTGGAAAAGGAAAAGGAGCAAATCAGGCTGCTGATGGACCGCAAGGTGGATGGGCTAATCATCTCATCCTCACAGGAAAGCCCCGACTTCTTCAATAACCTGGTCGAGGTGGGTATGCCACATGTGCTTATCGACCGCACCTTTGATCAGATGAAATCACCGGCTGTGTCGGTTGATAATTATGCAGGGGCACGACTTGCTGCCCAACACCTGCTTTCGCAGGGCCTGCAAAAAATAGCCCTGGTGACCATCACACCCGAACATATATCAACCATCAGCAGGCGCATTGATGGGTTTACGCATGAACTGGCCGCCAACGGCATCAACCTGCCCCCTGAATGGTTTATCAAAGTACCTTTTGATAATATGGAAGCTGTTTTAAGCGAACGGCTTACAAGCTTAAGCGAAGCCAATAACCTTCCGGAAGCCATTTTTACACTGAACAACAACCTCACCTCCGTTTGCCTTAAATGCCTGCGTGAATTATCGGTTTCAGTGCCTAGACAAATCGCATTGATTGGTTTTGATGATGTGACGTTTTTTAGTTTTACACAACCCTCAGTCACGGCCATCGCACAACCGATCGATCGGATCAGCGAAAAAGCTTTCGAATTGTTGCTTCAGCAGTTTGGCAAAAGCCAGACAGCTGCAAAACTGCAAAATACCGTTTTAGCTGTTGACATCAAAATAAGGGAATCTTCCTTAAAACCAATACCCACCTATACATGAGGAACATCAGTTTGAAACTACTGTTTGCCTTTTTCAGCCTTTCTCTTTTGCTAAGCAGCTGCGAAAAGGATATGAACACAGGCGAGCCTGCATCCTACATCAATCCTTTTATTGGCACTGACGGCCACGGCCACACCTACCCCGGTGCCGCCACCCCTTTTGGCATGGTGCAGCTAAGCCCGCAAACACGTCTCGATGGATGGGACGGTTGCTCAGGATATCACTTTACGGATAGCCTCCTTTACGGTTTTGCCCATACAGCCCTCAGTGGGACCGGCGTTAGCGATTATGGCGATATCCTGGTGATGCCCTATATTGGTGAACCGGTTTTTGACAATAATCTCTACAATTCCCCTTTCAGCAAGGAAAATGAGGAGGCCGAAGCCGGCTACTACCGGGTTTTTCTGGATAAGCCGGAAGTTTGGGCCGAAATGACGGCCACAACACGCACAGGCTACCACCGCTATACTTTTCCTGAAAGTGAAAAGGCCAATTTGATCATTGACCTGAAGCACCGCGACCATGTGGTTGATGCCTGGATTGAAATTGTTAGCGATACCGAAATCCGTGGTATGCGCCGCTCAACCAATTGGGCCAATGATATGGTGTGGTTTTTTCATATGGAATTTTCCAAACCTTTTGAGCATTATGGTATTGCCATAGACGATGTGGTCAGCGATGGACTGAACCGCGCCGAGGGCAAGAATATCAAGGCCTATGTAGGCTTCAGTACAAAAAAGGATGAAGTTGTGGAAGTAAAAGTCGGGCTATCGGCCGTTGATGCTGAAGGAGCTTTAAAAAATTTGAAAGCAGAATCCCCTGATTGGAATTTTGACCAAATTCGCCAGAATGCCTTTAATGCATGGAACGAAACGGTTGGTAAAGTTCAGGTAAAAGGTGGCAGCCGGGAACAAAACACTGTTTTCTACACCGCCATGTACCACGCCTTTTTACAACCCAATACGTTTATGGATGTGGACAGGCGATACCGCGGAATGGATCGCAACATTCATACATCCAACAACTTTACAAATTATACTGTCTTTTCCCTTTGGGACACCTACCGCACCTGGCACCCCCTGATGACCATACTGGAGCCGCATCGCAGCCAGGATTTTGTTCGTGTGATGCTGGATATGTATGAAAAAGGCGGCTTGCTTCCCATATGGGAACTGGCAGCAAACGAAACGTATTGCATGATTGGCAACCACAGCATTTCGGTGATTGCAGATGCGTGGATGAAAGGTTTGCGCGGTTTTGATGGGGAAAAAGCCATGCAAGCCATGCTCCACAGTGCCACACAGGAGCATCACGGCCTGGATGTTTATCAAAAATATGGATTTATTCCCGGCGAACTGGAGCATGAATCCATTTCGAAAACACTGGAATATGCCTACAACGACTGGTGCATTGCCGTGATGGCAAAGGATTTGGGATTGGATGATGTTTACAATAAATACATTGAACGGGCACAGGGCTACAAGCATATTTTTGATCCCGAATCAGGCTTTATGCGGCCCCGCATGAATGGCGGCTGGCTCGAGCCTTTCGACCCCACAACAGTGGATTGGCATTTTACGGAGGCCAATTCGTGGCATTATAGTTTTTATGTGCCGCAGGACATCACCGGTTTTACTGCTTTGCATGGCGGCAAGGAAAAACTGGCAGCTAAAATTGATGAATTGTTCAACACAGAAGCACCCATCAGTGGCCGCGATATGAAGGACATCACCGGACTGATAGGGCAATATGCACAGGGCAACGAACCCAGTCACCATATGGCCTATCTGTATAATTTTGTGGACCAACCCTGGAAGACCCAACAAAGGGCAAGGCAAATAATGGATGATTTATATACCCACCAGCCCGATGGACTCAGTGGCAACGAGGATTGTGGACAAATGTCGGCCTGGCTGGTTATGAGTGCCATGGGTTTTTATCCTGTTAGCCCCGGGCAAGCCGAATATGTTATTGGCACCCCCTGGTTTCCCGAAATGGAAATGCAATTGGAAAACGGCAATACATTCAAAATTACAGCCAATAATGTTTCAAAAAAGAATTTCTATATCCAATCGGCCAGTCTCAATGGCGAGACATATAACAAATCCTATATTTCGCATGAGGATATTGTGCAGGGCGGTCACTTGCATTTTGAAATGGGCCCCCAGCCAAATAAAAACTGGGGCACTGGCGAGGGAAACATTCCCGTAACCCACATCAGCGAAAACCAATTGTTGCCTGTGCCTGTTGTAAAAAGCACCGGCACCCGCATACGCGATTTTGTTGAGGTTGCCATTGAATCCATTGAAGCTGACTGCGAAATTTATTACTCACTTGACGGCAGCCTGCCCAACAAGCAGTCCACGGCTTATACAGCACCTTTCCGGATTGATAACACAGCCACCTTAAAGGCAGTTGCCTGGAAAGATGGTTTTGGCTATAGCAAGCCGGTTGTAGCCCAATTTGTAAAAATTGACCACAACCGCAGTATCCGCATCACCCCTCCCCTCGACAACAACTACCACGGCGGTGGCCCCGAAGCCTTGATTGATGGCATGCGGGGGGTGAAAAACTTCCGGCTGGGCAACTGGCATGGTTATCAGGGAATTGATTTCGAAGCTGTTGTTGATTTAGGCAGCCAGCAACCCATTTCGTATGTTGGGGCCGGATTTTTGCAGGAAATTCGCTCCTGGATTTGGTTGCCAACAACTGTCCGTTTCTCGGTTTCGGCGGATGGCGAAAATTTCAGGGAGGTGGCCCTGATTGAAAGTCCCCTGGGCAAAGATGATTACGAAGTACATCAGGTGGATATGGGCAGCAAGGTAAAAGTAAATGCCCGGTTTGTAAAGATTGAGGCCACAAGTTTTGGCACCATTCCTGACTGGCATTTAGGTGCAGGAGGCCAGGCCTGGATTTTTATTGATGAGGTGGTGGTGGAGTAAGTGCTTTTATCAGTTATCTGTAGCCATAAAACTTCTCTTGTTCACGGATGAACTCCAGCATTTCATTTACAGGCTGAACGATTTCCGGTGGGATGCGGAGCTTTGCTTCCTCATTATGTGAACCATTGTGTAGCAATGCAGCTGTGTACAATACCAGATACCGTTCTTTCAATTCTTTGCCATAACCCTTGTGATTAAACAGCTTTATGACCAGGTTATTTTGCTGGTGAACCAGTAAATGTGTAATTAACCATTCCTGTTCTTCAAGGCTGGTTTCAAAAAAGGCTTCGACACGTTTTTCTACCTCATTGAATAATCCGTTCCAAATCTCAATGAGGAGTGCTAAAGGCTCCTGAGGCACAATTCCTTGCTTCTTAATTAGCTCTAAACTTTCATTCTTTTTAACATTGTTTCGCAGATAAAGAATTAAAAGGTTGTTTAAGGCTTTTTGAAAGCCTTGCTCAATGGCCAACAAGAAGTATTTTTCAGCTTCATCTATTTTTCCTTGGTCATTGTAAAGATTGGCCAGATTGTTTAAGGCATTAACTTGTCCTTTTTCAATGGCCATCAGGTAGTATTCTTCGGCCTCATCCATTTTTCCTTGATCGAAATATAGGTTAGCCAGATTGAATAAGCCATCAAAATCACCTTTCTTAATGGCCATCAAGTAATATTTTTCAGCTTCAGAAAAGCTTGATTTTTGGTAATGTATATAGCCTATTATCCTAAATTTCACACCATCATCTTCATTTTCAATTGAGTCAGCCAGTTTAAGCGCCTGATCATATTGCTTCAATTCGACGTGTTCTGCTATTTCAGTGATTATTTTTGAAGCATGTTCAGGTAATTTGATAAAAGGCCGTTCCGGTGAATTTTCAAAGAGGGATTCGGTATGCGTTAGGATCTCATCCCTGTGGCTTATCGTGATAAATTTGCTCTGGCCTAATGCTTTCGACATGATGATAGCATCTGTAAGTTGCAAGCCCCCGCTTTTCAACTGCTCAAGATGTTTTTGTGCCATTTGTTTTATATCAATTGCGTCATACCAGTTCTCTATGAATATGCTGAGCCACCTTGCCTTGCGTTTTTGCTCCGGGTTGCCCTGGGTAATAATCAGCCATAAATTAAAGAAGCGCTCCGATATCCTATACAGGTGGTTCTTTTTCGTCATTTCAATTTTATCAACTATCCCCCGTTGGTAAAGGGTGAGCAGGTTGGCCGAAACCAACTTGCTCTCCATACGGCAGGCTTCAACCAGCTCTTTGGTTGAGCATGCCTCCCAGATGAATGCCATTTCGAGTACTGTTTTTCGCATTTGAGGGCTAAGTCGTATGAGGCGTTCCTGGTAAAGGGGTGTAACATGATCCATCACTTTTTTCAGGTATTCATAACCGTGTAATTGATTATCCTGCATGACCATTTGCAGGAAAAACTGCAAGGTTCTTGGAAGCCCATCTGTAAGGAGGCGCACATTTTCTATTTTCCCCGGGTTTTTCTCAATAAAAGCATTAATCTGCGGGTAATTAAGCTTTTCGCCCCAATCTTTTAACAAAAGCCTAACCTCTTCCCGGCTAAGTGTTTCAAGCCGATGGTATCTGAAAAAATCATAGAAAGGCATGTCGTAACGCCAGAAATGCTCGTCTATTCTGGTACTCGCCCCAATGATTGCTATGTCGTTGTAGTTAATCAGAATTTCCCTTAACAAGTTGCCATCATCGTCAAAATTTTCAATTATGCGGTCGAAATTGTCCAGCAAAAGCACAATGCGTTTCTTGTTTTCGCGACAGTAGAGATTTATTCGTTCATAAAGTTTTCGGCAGTAAGTATTTTTGTCTTTAAAGGTTCTGTAATCAAGAACTTCTATTTTACCATCGAATTGGCTGTTTATTTCGTCGATTAGTTGTTCCCACAAATCAAATAGTCGATAGATTCCGGCCTGTTCTTCGGCAAGGTTAAGGGGAATGAATTGTTTGTTTAGGTCTTTATTTTCAAGAATTTCTATTTCAATCCGCTTCAGGAGGGTGGATTTTCCGCTTCCCCTTCTGCCAAGAATCAATTCGTGCTGTAATGGGTCAGGTGCATCTTTGTTTTTTAAGGCCTCAATAATTGTATTGAATTCAACCAAACGAATAATGAAATTATCCTTAATGGCCTTATGCTCGCTGTTAGCAGCCTGGTAAATGTTCAATTGGTCCATTAACCAGGTTTTGCTCATGTTTTCCGAATTATACATGATATATTGGGTTGTTTGATTTCCAAAAAGTTTTTAAAAAGGGTGATAAAAATTGATATGATTGATCTGTAGCCTTGATATAGCCGTCCTGAACCAGTTCATTCACAAAATCCATGTAATCAATGGTTTTATTATATTTGGTGGCTTTATTATAGATCTCTTGTATGCTGATTGTTCCGTTGTGGGCAATGTGGATCAATATTTCATTGACGAAATCGAAATCAGCTTTAGGCATATAATCAACCAGCCGCTTTTTCCAGTCGGCAAAATGCTTGTTTTTTTGAATAACTGCTTCAAAAGCTTCATCTATATGTTGTGTTGTAATAACCTCATTTTTCCTTTTTCGGGCAGCATTGTTTATCTCATCAAACATTAAGTTGAGAAAATAAGGTACAAAGTATTGTATTCTTTCCCTCAAATGGATTTTAAGGGCATTGTTGTATTTAACCGTTGCATTTCGGGTTGCCCAATTGATGTATTCATCTGTTTCATTGCCTTCAAGGGGTGGACAATTAATGATGCATAGGTCATTCAGGTCTGCACTCCTGCCTTCAATGGCATTTACTACATAGTGAATTCCAATCGAACCCGCTAAAACAAAACGCAGTTTGTTAAATTCTTGATTTTGTCGCCATTGGCGTAGATTTTTTATGATCGAGGAGGCTTCATCTTTTTTGCCGTTTTTATTCAGGTAATGCAGCAATTCGGGGATTTCATCAATTAGTAAAACTATAGTTTCAGTATTTTTCTTATTGAGTTCGTGCATTAACCGGTTAATCTCATCAAGGTAGTTTATTTGCTCTTTTTCTATTTTAAAACTACCGCTCATATCAATTTCACTTATAGTTCTGTTCTTAAGATAATTGCTGAACCATTCTTTTATCTGTTTACCTTTGTCCAGACAAGAAAGCACCAAACCATAAAGGGTTTTGTAAAAATCGTTTTCCGACCTAATTCCTTGCACATTATTAAAAACAAGCAGATAATTTGGCCTTCCTTGGGAGGCAATAGATTTCATAATTGAGGTTTTACCAACCCTACGCGGGGCAATCAGCAAAACATAATTGCCCTTGTCCAGTTCGTTCCAAACCTCTTGTTCGGTTTCAGTTCGATGGTAGTAGTAATTACCTATGGCAGCACTGCCAATAATGATTTCAGGTGATTTCCAATCTTTTTCCATGCGACTTCAGTTTTTAGTTTTTAACAGCAAATTTACTGTTAAAATCATTTGACAGCAAATTTACTGTCACTTTTTTTAATTTCGCTATGTTTCTACTTCCAGTCAGTAAGAAACAGCCATGCCAATGTTTCGTCAAACCATTTATGCTTTATATTTGACAATTGTCATTTTAAACAGGCCGTAGCAATAATTTTTAGCCGTAAAAAAGTGCACCCCCATGCATGAGCATTTGTTATCTGACTATTTCATCCTGGCTTTCATGCTTTTGGCAGCCTTTGGCTTTATTTATGTACGTCTGCATTTTTTTACCGATTCACCCCTGTCAATCAGGAAATCATCGGCAAAATACTGGTTTTTGCGAAGCCTCAGACCAATCTACAGGCCTTACCTTGTCCGCAATTTTCCATTTTACAACCGCTTGAACGACAAGGATAAAATACTTTTCGAAAAGCGGGTACAGAAATTCATTGACAAAAAGGACTTTATACCGCGCGGTGGAATAAAAAAAGTTACCCCCGAAATGAAAACTTTGGTTGCAGGCAGTGCCATACAGCTGACTTTTGGCTATCCTTATATTTACTTCAGGCATTTCTACCGCATTCTGATTTATCCTGACGAGTATTATTCACTTATAACAAGGAAGTTCCACAAAGGTGAGGTCAACCTGGGTGGATTAATCGTGGTTTCGTGGCGCAGCTTGAAGGAAGGCTTTAGCTCGCATGACGACGGGCACCACCTGGGATTGCACGAAATGGCGCATGCCCTGAGGCTCATCAACATCATCGAAAATGATGAATATGATTTTTATGATAGAAAAACCATGCAGCAATTTGATGCCGAAGCGAAAAAAGAAATCGATGCAATGACCAGGAATCAGGGAGAGGAATCCTTTTTCAGGACTTATGCCAGCAGCAACCTGGAGGAGTTTTTTGCCGTTGCCGTGGAATTGTTTTTTGAAAAGCCGAAATCATTAAAAAGGCACAATGCCACACTTTATTCCCTGCTGGCTAAAATATTAAAGATTGACCCTATCGCCAAAAGCCATCGCCTGGATGCGTCGAAATGAAAAATGTTTTCCAATC